>JBBQYZ010000001.1:0-18962 GCA_038208205.1 Gemmatimonadales bacterium
AATTCGCCCCCGGAGGCGCGACCTCGATGCTCGCCGCGAGCGACCAGCCCGAGGATGCAGTCTTGATCTCGTTGGCGGCACTGGGGGCGAGTGGTTCCCCGGCCGTATCCGGGCTGCAGGCGGCGAGGACGAGCGCGGTGAAGGAAAGCGCGAGTGCGTGACGAGACATGCGAGGACCTCCGCTGGTCTGGCCGGACGACACGCCGGCAGTGTGCTCCCGCTCCTGAGGTGGGAGTGCAGGAGGGGCCGGGAGCGTCCTCACCATACGACTTCCCAACGCCGGGAGTAAGAGTGGGGGGCGGGCCGGACGAGTGCCGGCGTCGTCGGTCGGGGCGGCCGCGATGGCGGCGAGCAGGATGGCGAGGACGGGCAGCATCGGAGAACAGTGCGCGTGATGCCGGCGGTCCGTGAGCCGGTTCGGCGACCCGTTCCGCGTTGAGGGTGAAGGCCCGAGCGCGACATGCGCCCGCCTTCGGACCACCGGACGCCCCCGTCACCCGCCGAGGATCCCATGCGCCAAGGCCTCTCGACACGCCCGCTCGCCGAACCGACGCGCCCCGCCCCACCCAGACTGCGGCTGACGGAGGAGCGGTCCCTGCCCGTCGGGGTCGAGTACGACTCCGAGAACTACGCCATGCTCAACCGGCCGATCGAGACCCTGCGCCACTTCCGGCGTGTCGCCCGCTACCTGGCACCACGCCCGACCCAACGGCTGCTGGAGGTGGGCTGCGGACGCGGGTGGCTCACGTCGCGTGTGCAGGAGCACTTCCCGGCCACCTTCGGCGTCGACGTGAACCCGAGGTCCATCGTGAACGGCGTGGCGCGCAACCTCACGGTGATGGACGCCGTGTCGTTGCACTACGACGACGAGCAGTTCGACCACGTGTTCTCCTTCCACGCGATCGAGCACATTCCCGACGCGGCTGCGGCGCTGCGCGAGATGCGCCGCGTGGTGGTGCCCGGCGGACGCGTGCTGTTGGTGTATCCCGCCGAGCCGATTCGCGGGCTTTACGCCATGCCGGGCGCTTGGCTCGGCTTCGGCAACCCGCTGCTCGCGCGTCGGCTGCATCTGCACAAGTTCACGCCGCGCCGGATGCGCGAGCTCGCGGCACCATGCGGGCTGACGCACGTGGAGAGCGCGCTCGACCTGCTCGTGACTCCGCAGTGGATCACGGTGCTGGAGAAGGCGCCGCGCCGCTCATGACCGCGCGCGGGCGCGGGGCGCTGCATCTACTCGTGGTATTCGCGGTGCTCGCGCTGCTGGTCGTCGTCGCGCGTGGCGTGAGCTGGCGCGCGGTGCTCGCGGCGGTCAGGGATGCCGACCCGTGGCTGCTCCTCGCCGCGCTCGTGTGCAACCTCGCCTCCCTCGCCGCCAAGGGGGTGCGCTGGTGGGTGTTTCTCCGACCGCTCGGCGTGCGGTCGCTCGCGTTGGTGCTGCGGGCCCCCCTCGCCGGCGCGTCGCTCAACAACCACGTCGTCGCGCAAGGGGGGGTGGGAGCGCGGGTGCTGATGGTCTCGCGCGCCACGGGAGTGTCGAGCGCTCGCGTCCTCTCCGCGCTCATGCTCGAGCGCGGGCTCGACATGGTGAGCTACCTCGTGCTGCTCGTCGCCGGCGCATGGCTCCTGCCGCTCGCTCCCGCCATCACGCGCTGGCGCACCGACGGAACCCTCCTGCTCGGCGGCGCGGCGACGGTGCTCCTGGCGCTCGGTGCGCGCTCGGGCCGCGCGTCACGCACCGTCACGTCGTGCGTCGATGCCGAGCGCTCCTATCTGCACCGGTTCACCGGTGGCCTCGCCGAGATCGGGTCGCCGCCGCGCCTGACCGCGGGGCTGCTGCTCTCGCTCGTCGCGTGGACGCTCCAGGTGGCGACGTATCATCTCGGCGCCCGGGCCGCGGGACTGCCGCTGCCGCTCGCCGGCTCGGTGGCGGCGCTGCTCTCGGTGGGAATCAGCTTCCTGGTCCGCGCCACTCCCGGCAACGTGGGAGTGTTCCAGGCCGTCTACGCACTCACCATGCGTCCCTTCGGCATCGCCGAGGACGCCGCCATCGCGACGGCGCTGCTCATCCAGGCGGTGCAGGTGGTGCCGACCGCAGTGGTGGGTGGTGGGTGGTGGGTGCTGGGAAAGCGGTGGGAGGTGAGAGGTGAAAGATGACTGAGACGTGGGCTACGAGCTCACCGCCTGACCGACACGATCTCCAGGAGCTCCCGTCGCACCGCGTCGGCCTTGTCCGCACGCTCCAGCGCCAACCACAATCGCGGCACGGTCTCCCGGTCCACCAGCCCCGCTGGCGACCCGAGACTCGCCGTGGCCAGATGCTCCGACGTCCGGAACGCATCCACCGCCGCCACCGCCTCCGGCGTGTACTCGGACGCAGTGGAGTCGCGCACCAGCGCCGTCCCCGCCGGTCCGCGAAAGATCCCGAGCGCATGCAGCATGACCTTGAGCTGCCAGACGTCGTTCCCCGCGAACTGCTGCAGCTCGCGGTAGCCGAGCGTCTGCGAGATCGTGTTGTAGATCCGCCGCAGCTCCGCCACCGGCTCGGCATTCTCGCACACGTTGATGAAGGCGGTGATCTGGTCGGCGCGACGGGAGCGGCCGGGCCGCGGGTCCGCCACGACGACGGCGGCCGACTGCGAGCGGCCCTTCCGCGCGTCGCCGCCCGCCGCATGGCCCGCGGCGATCGCCTCGATCAGCCGGTCGGCGAGATGCCGCGGCGTACCCTCGCTGGCCTCGAAGGTCGCCGCCACGGCGTCCACCGTCGCGCCGCTCACGAGCAGGTTGCCCTGGGTCACGTAGTTGGTCCCGCGCCGCCCGCCGGCCCAGCCGGTGGTACCGGTGCCGGTGAAGGTGGCGCCATGCCCATTCATCGAGATGACGCCGATCTGGCGGCTCGCCCGCCCGGTGTCGGCGGCGAGCATCGTGTGAAGCGCCGAGTCGGAGGAGAGGCCGGTGGCCCTCAGGTCGAGGATGCCGTTGCCGTACTCGGTACGGGTGTTGGCCTGCGTCGCCACCGCGCCGACGCCGGCCCGCACCCAGGGCACTCCGTTCCCCACGCACGGCACGCGCGTCGTCACGGCGACGCCGGTCTCACCGGTGCGCGGATCGACGGCGGCGATCGAGAAGGTGGCGAAGTTCAGTGACGGTCCGCCCCAGGCAACGGGCTCCTGGGCGCGCGCCTGATGCGTCGGTACGAGCGTCGACGCGATCGCGACGAGAGTAGCGACGAGGGTGGCGAGGGAGTGCGCCGGCCGGATGCGGTGCGACATGGGCGATTGATGGAAGGAGGTCGGGGCCGCGCGGTCTTCGGCATCTCTTCGGCACGCGTTCTGCATTCTACGCCGGTGACAGGCGATGGCGCACGGGCCGCCGATTCGAGCCCGACTTTCGACTCACGGAGGAATGAACATGGCGCAACAGGACCGCGACAACCAGTCGCCCGACGACGCCCGCAAGGATCCCGACGAGTGGGTCACGGGTGACGAGAGCATGACCGGCGCCCAGGCGTCGTATCTCAAGACGCTCGGCCAGGAGGCCGGCGAGCCGGTCGACGAGTCGCTCTCGAAG
Organism: Gemmatimonadales bacterium; assembly: GCA_038208205.1. Taxonomy (GTDB): domain Bacteria; phylum Gemmatimonadota; class Gemmatimonadetes; order Gemmatimonadales; family Gemmatimonadaceae; genus AG11. Next base: position 3,568 of record JBBQYZ010000001.1, read on the forward strand.
GCCGAAGCGTCCAAGAAGATCGACGAGCTCCAGGAACGCACCGGCCGCGGACGCGACCACTGAGCGGAGTCCGGCCTCAGCGTTGGCGCAGGTAGCGCCGCATCACGTTGCCCGACGGTACGCGGTGCTCTCGGCGAGCTCGTAGGTACGACGTCCGAGCAGCAGCGTGCCGCGATCCGTCCTGTGCGCGACTTCATCCTTGTCGAGCGCCGCCTCGGGGACGATCCAATCCAGCCGTTCGTCGGGATCGGCGACTACTCGTCGCCGACGGCGGCCATCGCGCGCCAGCAGTCTGCACCGAGTGCCGCTCCCGTTCAGGGACCCACGTCGAGGGTACGGCGCGCGATGACGACGATCGAACCGAACACCCCCACGCCACCCCGCAGCCGCGTGATGAGCACGCCCCCGCCGATCGGATCGCTCATGGTTCGATAGTAGTCGTAGTAGTTGGCGTCGACCGCGGCGACGGTGACGTTCATCATGCCGCCGAGGAATACGAACCCTCCCCCAAAATCCTTCAGTGCGCCGGACACGACGACCGGGCTGTCCACGAACCGCCGGTAGCCGTCGTACTGGTTGAAGATGCGGAGCTCGTGCGCCGCCGAGCCGGCCACCGGAGCGAAGTCGAGGCGCAGCGTGTCTCGCCACGCGCTGAACGACTCAGGCGCCGATGACACGTCGACCGAACGGCCGCTGGGGATGGTCGTCGTGCCGGTGATCTCGTGACCATCCGGGGTGATCACGCGCAGTGCATACGTGCCGCCCGGTTCGAGCTGCACGCCGTAGTCGTCGAGCGCCACGCGATAGCGGCCGCACGGCGGCAATCCAGTCGGCGTCGACTGCCCGACAGCTCGCATCACCACTCCCACGGGGGTCGTGATCGTCACCTGCGCGCCCGCCACGCAACTGCCGAGTGCCTGCTGCCCCGTGTTGGCCTCCTCGACGACGACCTCCTGCACCCGGCTCGACGGATCGAGAACCGCCTGCACGACGATCTGCACCGGTGTCGGCGCGGTGGCCTGCTCGCTGACGCACGCGGTGAGCGCGGCGATCAGCAGCGTCGTGCAGACGCAGCACGTCGCGGCCCGGTTACCAGACAACGTCGACACCAACGGACGGTAGGGTGGGGAACTGCGGTGCGGAGGAACGCGTGGGCGGACTCCGGCGATAGTCGTAGAAGTAGGCGAACGCGTTGCGGGCGTTGTACGCGTTGACGATGCTGAGATACGGCGACACGGCCAGGCCACGGAGCCGGCCATTGCGGGTGAGCGAGAGGTCGAGCCGGTGCGAGATCGGCAGCCGCTCGGCGTTGCGCGCCCCCATCAGGTAGACGCGCGATTCAGCACCGCTGCGACCGTCGAGCGTCCCCATGACCGGGTCGTACTCGCGCCGATCGAATTCGCCGATCGCGGCGGTGTACGGCGTGCCCGTCGCCAGCCCGAACCGCGTGCCAACCGTCCAGGCGCTGCCGCGCCAGCTGCCCACCAGATTGAGGTCGTGGCGACGGTCCTGCCCGGGATGATACTCCACGCCGTCGGCCTGCCGTCGTGTGCTGACGGCGAAGGTGTACGCGAGCCAGCCGCTGAATCGCCCCGCACCGAACTGCTGGAGCAGCACGTCGACGCCATAGGAGCGCCCGGTGGTGGGCAGGAACTCGTCGCCCGCCACCCGCGCGTCGCTGGCCGGGTTGGGCTCCAGCAGGTTGTCGTACGCCTTGAGGAACCCTTCGACCCGCAGCGTACGCGAGGTGCCCACGCGTCGTTCCAGCCCGGCGATGTAGTGCATCGCCGTGGAGAACGGGAGCAGTGAATCGCTCGTCGTCCAGAAGTCCGCGAGCCGCAGGGGCACGTCCTCGCGTCCCAGCGAGTGCACCGACTGCGTGTAGCGACCCACGGCCGCCGTGAGCGCGAGGTCGGGCGACAGGAAGTACTTGGCCGACAGCCGCGGCGAGATCAGCGCGCGCTGGCCCGACACCGGCAGGTCGGCGCGGACTCCCGCCTGCACCAGCAGCGAGGGGCGCACGCGCCACAGGTCGTCGTAGAAGACGCTCGCCCGCGTGGCGCGCTGCCGGAACGAATCCACGGGGAGGAGCACGACGGTGGTGTTCGTCGCGTAGTCGAACCGTTGTGCCGCCAGCTCGTACCCGAGCGTGCGATCGTGCGACGTGCCGGGTGCGGTTACCGTGCCGGCCAGCCGCAGCTCGTCCGCGGTCGCACCGAGCGTGAACCCTTCGTCCGGCGCCAGGACCGCGGTATGGAAGCGGGAGCTCGAGACGCGTTGCGTCAGCTCGAGCCGCCGCCCACCGGGTGCCGTCGGGTCGCCGATGGACTTCGTGAGCGTCGCGCCGAGCACCCGGTTCCCGAAGGTGAGGTGATCGGGCGACGTGCTGGCGATGACGACGTCCTCTCCGGCGTACAGCGTCGTGGCCAGCGTTACGCTGCCGGGCAGGCGGTAGGTGAGATGGCCCTGCACGTCGCGGAAGTGATACGGCAGCGCGTCAGGATTGAACGCGTTGACGAACTTGTCCGCGTACGTACGGCGCCCGGCGAGCATCCACGAGCCGCCGCTGCGCCCGAAGGTGCCGCGCACGGTGGCGGATGCGGAGAGCAGCGACACGTCAGCCGTGCCGTGCATACCATCGCGCTTCTCCTCGCTCGAGCGGACGTCGAGCACGCTCGACAGGCGGTTGCCGTAGCTGGCCGGAAATCCGCCGCTCAGCAACGTGACCTCGCCGATGGCGGCCGGAATGAAGGTGCTGAACAGTCCGGCGAGGTGGAACGGGTTGAAGATGGGATATCCGTCGAGCAGGATGAGATTCTGCTCCGACTCGCCACCGCGCACGTTCAGGGTGGAGGAATAGTCGTTCCGCGCCGACACGCCGGGCAGGAGCTGCACGGTGCGCATCACGTCGGCCTCCACCGCGCTCGGCACGCCGCGCACGTCTCGCGCTCCCATGGTCGTCGTGCTCACGCTCGGTCGATCCTCGAAGGTGATCTGTCGCGCGGTGCGCGACTCGGTGCGCACGGGGGTGAGCCGTGCGGGAGCCGCGGTCAGGCGGAACACGAGGTCCGCGGTGCCGCCGGCCGGGACGATCGCCGTTTGCTGCTGGTCCACGTACCCGAACGCGTGCACCCGGAGCGTCACGCGGCCCGCGGGCAGGCGCTCGAAGGTGAAACGCCCTCCCGCGTCGGTGGCCGCGCTCGATCTGAGCGCCGCGAGGGAAACGATTGCGCCAGCGATCGGCGACGCCGCGCTGTCGACGACCTGGCCGCGAATGCCGCCCGTAAAATCGCGGGACGCGGGCAGCGGGGCGAGCACGAGCTCGCCCGAGGCGGAGACCCGCGCCTCCAACCGAGTGGCCGAGAGGATGACGAGCAGCGCTTCGGCGACGCGTCCGGAGATCGACGGCCGCGGTGCCGGGGCGTCGAGACCCGACAGGTATGGATCGAAGGTGAGATTCAACCCGGCCTGACGCGCCACCGCCTGGAGCGCCCGCGCGACCGTCGTGGTGTCCACGACGACGCCGAGCGGACGTCGCAGCCACGCGACGCCGTTGCCATCGGGCCGCAGTGGCACGAACTGGCTCGTCGCCATCTCCTGCGCTCGCGCCGGCGGGGCGACCGCGAGACAGGCGATGCCGAGCAGCTGAAGGAGCGTGATGACCGCACGCGCGTGGCGCCGGAGCGCGGGTGATGACGCCAGGCGCATCACCGCGACCTCACGACGATGGTTCGGCCGCGTTGCTCGTAGCGCGCGCCGAGGGACACGGTGAGCGCGTCGAGCACGCCGTGCAGGGTCGGAGAGGCGTAGGTGGCCGACACCCGGCGACGCGCTAGCGCGGAGTCGGCGACGCTCACGTCCACGTCGTACCAGCGCGACAGCTCGGCCGCCACCTCGGTGACACTCGCTTCGCGAAAGGCCAGCCGTCCCGCGAGCCAGCCCGACACGTCGTCGTCGCGGGAGGCGTACTGGCGGATCACGCCGTCCGGCGCGACCCGTGCCGCCTGTCCCGCGCCGATGGTCACGGCAGCGGCGCCCGTAGAGAGGGGCGTTCCGGACGCGGAGGCCGCCAGCGCGACGCGGCCGCTCGCCACCGCGACGTCGACCGCCGAGCCCGGGTACGCACGCACCACGAACTCGGTGCCGATGTCGGTGGTGGTCGCGTTGCCCGCACGGACGACGAACCTGCGCGACGCATCGTGCGCCACCACGAAGTCCGCGAGGCCCTCCAGCTCGAGCGTGCGCGAGCCGCTGGTGAGCCGATATCGCAGCGTGCTCGCCGGTCCGAGGCGCACGAGCGAGCCGTCGCCCAGGTGGATCGTCTTCTGCTCACCGGACAGCGTGACGACGGCGATCATCGAGTCGGCGCGCGCATGATACGCGGCGCGCGCGGCCGCGGCGCCGAGCGCGGCGACCAGGATCGCGGCGGCGCGGCGATGTCCGGCGAGCCACTGGCGCGGCGCGTTGGTCGTGACGCGCGGGCGGCGAGTGGCGGCGGGCGGCGAGGCTTCGGCATCGATATCGGCATCGGCGATGCGCTGCTGCATCCGCGTCCAGGCGCCCGCGGTGTCCCACGCGCCGCGCGTCGCGTCGAGTGCTACGGAGCGCCGCAGCTGCTCGAGCTGGGCGGATCGCTGTGGATCGGCAGCGAGCCAGGCGCGCACCGCCTCGTGTTCGCTCGGCGTGCACTCACCGGCGAGGTACCGTTCGAGGGTGCGGGCGGAGGGGGGCGCGTGCTGTTCCATGCCCTGACGACGCGCGCCGCGCCGAAAACCCTACCTCGTCCCTCCGGCGGCGGCGGCGTCTTCGTCGCGCGCGTCGTCGACGAGCTGGCCGCGCAGCTTTCGCATGGCGGTGGCGATCAGCTTCTCCACTCCCTTCACCGAGATCCCCATCGCGTCGGCCACCGCACCGTGGCTCATCGAGTGCTCCCACCGCAGCACGAGCGCGAGGCGGGCGCGCTCCGGCAGCGACTCGATGGCGCGCTGCAGCGCGCGGCCCGCCTCGGCGCGCTCCATCGCGACGTCGGCCGGGAGCGCCGGCTGCGACATGGCGTTCGGCGCGAGCCCCTGTTCCGCCCGCTCGACCCAGCGTCGCGATACCCCCTCGCGGCGCAGGTGACCGATCGCGCCGTTGCGGGCGGCGGTGAAGAGGTAGGCGCGCACCGTCCGGACGTCGTGCCGATCGCCGGCCCGCCAGAGCGCGAAGAACAGATCCTGCACGATCTCCTCCGCCACCGCGCGTGAGCGCACGTAGTGGAAGGCGACCTCGCAGAGCGGCGCGTGCAGGTCACGGAACAGCCGTTCGAACTGCGGCTCGACCGTGTCGTCCGCGCCGGGATCTGGCTGCCCTGGATGGGTGCGTCGGGCCACGAGATCGATTCCGGTAGAATGCACGAGCGACGTTTGACGGAAGCGCTACCAGTATCACCCCCGTGCACGCCGGTGCGATAGGGTTAGTGATACCCCGCTGTCCCGCCCTCGACCCATCTCTCATGTCGGCTCTGTACGATGCGATTGGTGACGGCTACACCCGGCGCCGCCGCGCGGATCCGCGCCTCGCCGCCGCGCTGTGGGCCGCGCTGGGCGACGCGACGACGCTGGTCAACGTCGGTGCGGGCTCGGGATCGTACGAGCCGTCCGACCGCAACGTCGTCGCCGTCGAGCCCTCGGCCGTGATGCTCGCGCAGCGATCGGCGCACGCGGCACCGGCGGTGTGCGCACGCGCCGAGGCGCTACCGTTCGCGGATGGAGCGTTCGACGGGGCGCTCGCCGTGCTCACCATCCACCACTGGGCGGACCAGGCCCGCGGGCTCGCGGAGTGCGCACGAGTGGCGCGCGAACGGGTGGTGCTGCTCACCTGGGATCCGGCATCCGACGGCTTCTGGCTCGTCAGGGAGTACTTCCCCGAGCTGCTCGCCCACGACCGTACCCTGTTCCCCCGCCTCGACGCGATCGCCGCCGTGCTCGGCGAGCTCGAGGTGTGCACCCTGCCCATCCCGGCCGATTGCGTGGACGGCTTCCTCGGCGCGTTCTGGCAACGGCCTGCCGCGTATCTTGACCCGGCCGAACGCGCCGGCATGTCGTCGTTCGCGCGGGTGGCGGATCCGGCGGCACAGCTCGACCGGCTCCGTGCGGACATCGACAGCGGCGCCTGGGCCGCTCGGCACGCGTCGCTGATGGGGCGCACGGAGCTCGACGTCGGCTACCGCGTGGTGATCGCGCCGCCGGTCAGCCATCACGGCGCGCCGCGTTCCGTCGATCCACGATGCAGCCGCGTCGCGAGATGACGCCGCACGTCGGGCCACTCGGCAGCCAGGATGCTGTACATCACGGTGTCGCGCACCGTCCCGTCACGCCGCACGCCGTGATGCCGGATCACCCCATCGCGCCGGGCGCCGAGCGACTCGATCGCGCGCTGCGAGCGAAAGTTGAAGTTGTCGGTGCGGAGGCCGATCACCCGGCAGCCGAGCGTCTCGAAGCCGTGAGTCAGGAGGAGCAGCTTGCACGCCGTGTTGACGTGCGTTCGCTGCCAGCGTGCCGCGTACCAGGTGTACCCGATCTCCACGCGGTCGATCGGCGCGACGATGTCGTGATAGCGCGTCGTGCCGATCACGTCGCCGCTCGACAGCTCCCGCACCACCCAAGGCAGTGCGTGTCCGGCCACCTGGCCCGTGAGCGCATCGGCGACGTAGGCCGTCGCATGATCGGGTTCGGGCGCCGACGTGTACCACAGCTCCCACAGTCGGCCATCGGCCACGGCGGCCGCGAGATCTGGCGCGTGGTCGGCGGTGAGGGGCTCGAGGCGGATGCCATGGCCCTCCAGCGTGACGGGGACAACCGTGATCACGAGACGCGTGCGGTGGTGATGAGCATGGTGATGCGAACATGAACGCGATGGCGGCGTTCGGCAACCGCGCCGAGCAGGATCGCTCGACAGCTCAGGCGCGTGGGTGGGCGTCGCGGGGAAACACGCCGTCCCGGACCGCCCCGAGGTGCAGCCTCGCGAGCGTCGGCAGGCAGCTCATCACGAACCCGAACGACGGCCGGTAGTCGCGCCGCAGCGCCAGCAGCCGCGTGAGCACGTCCATCGACCCATGACGCTCCTGGAGGAACGCGATCTCCACCGCGAGCGGAGCGGGCCGCCGGTGATGGCAGAAGTAGCAGCTGTGGACGGAGCGCTTGAGCGCGTCCATCGCGTAGCGGGTCGCGCTGCGCAGCAACGGGTACGCGACCGCGGTGAACAGCACCTGGTTGAACAGCGCGAAGAACGACTTGGCCACGTCGCGCCGGCGGATCGGTGGAAGGGGAACCCGGTCCAGCAGCTCCTCGCCCCACACGGTGATGCCCGACCCGACGATGCTCGGGATGGCGATCCGGTCGACGAACCGCCCCTGCGCGCGTGGGATGTCGAGGATGCGCCACGGCTCTCCCGAGAGCAGATCGGCACGCGTGCAGACGAAGAACGAGCGCACGTTGGCGGTGAGCCGGTCGACGAAGGTCTGCAACGGGTTCTGCCGACCTGCCGGGTGCTTGGCGAGCCCGTGTCGTGCCTCCACCTCGGACACCGTCTCACGCACCCGCTGCCGCTCCTCGGCGGTCGCGCCGTCGCGCAGCACCAGCAGGAGGTCGACGTCGGAGATGGCGGTGGAGTAGCCGCCGGTCGACGCGCTGCCGAAGAGCACCACGCTCGCCATCACGTCGCCGCGACCGTTGCACGTTCGGACGACGTCGTCGAGGTACGCCTTGACGCGAGGCGGACGCTGCATCGGCGGCATCGACACGATCAGCCGGCCGGCACGGGCGAGGCGGCGTCCGACGAACGTGGCGTCGTTCGCCAGGCGTCGCGCGCCGCGAGCACGAAGCCGGCAACGCTGCACCCGAAGTGCAGCTGGAGCAGCAGCGTATCGGCCGCCAGCACCAGCGTCCCCCGCGGCCGCTGCGCCCATGTGTGATATCGGGTGACGCTCTCCGGTGCGAGCCCGCCCGCCGCGACACCGATGGCGATGATGCCGTGCGGCAGCCAGCAGAGCATCCACGTCGACGCAAGCACGTACCAGACGAGCCTCGATTGCCTCGCGTCCGCGGACGGCGCGAGCACGGCCAGCGCGCTGAAGAGCAACCCGAAGGCAATCCAGGTGAAGCCGAAGGATACCGCCCACGTCGCGACGTAGTCGCCGAACGGGTAGCGCTCGTTCGCGAGGTACGGTCCCGACGTGGGAGTCCAGAACCGGAGGACGAACAGCGCGCCGGCCAGCACCAGGGGCCAGCCGGCATGCGCCAGGAGCCGCCAGCCCAGTGCGCGCTCGGCGTACGTCCGCCGCAACGCCAGCCCGAACCCGACGGCGAGACCGAGCACGAGCGCGAGGGTGCAGGTGACGATGGACATGACCGATGCCTCGTGGGACGTGGCGTTCTCCGACACAGCCTACCGACGAAGCGCAGCGGCGCGCCAGAGGCGGATCATCCCCCACCCTCCTGCTCGAGTCCAGCGCCCGCGCTGGTGGCCGCATCCACACGCTGCACGATGCCGGTGCCGGAATGCCGATCGAGCTCGGCGCCGAGTTCGTGCATGGCGAGGCGAGCGAGGGAGAGAGCGCCGGCACGGTGGAGGCCGCGCTCGCCAGCGGCAAGCGCGCGGCGCGGCAGGTGCTGCGCCGCCTCGCCTCGTAGGACACGACGCCTACGGCGCCGCCGGCAGGCCGTCGATGAACGCGCGCAGCTCGCGCAGCACGTCGGTCTCGTTGGAGCGCCACACGTAATGATTGGCGTGCGCGAGTCGAACCACGTGCGCCTGCGGCACGCCGCGCTGAAAGGCGGAGATCTGCGGCATGCGGTACGCCAGCGACAGGGAGTCGAGGGTCGCACGGCCCGCGGAGTCCGTCGGCGCGTCGGGCCGCAGCGGCGCCGGTGCGACGTAGATCGCGAGCACTGGCCCCTCGACGTGCCGGTAGAGCTGCCCGCCGGCGAAGATGGCCGAGGCGACCGGATCGCGACGCAGTCCCGTCGGCCGTGCGGTGGGGTTCGGCGCCTCGGCCAGCTCGCTCGCCCACACGCGAAGGTCGCGGGTGAGGATCGGCAGCATGGTGTCGGTGAGCTGGCGGATCATCGCGGTGCGCTCGGCGAAGCTGATCGGCGCCCACCGATCGAAGATCACCGCCAGCCGGCGCTGCACGTCGGGGAGGAGATAGGGCGCGTTGTCGCCCGCCGTCGGATCGTAGAACGCGTACACGTTGGCCGCGTCGAGGTACACGAGCCCCGCGACCCGCTCGGCGTGGCGCGACCCGATGGAGCTCAGCTCCTGGCCGGCGATGGAGTGGCCGACCAGCACCGGGCGCACCAGGCGCAGCGAGTCGAGCACGGCGAGCACGTCGTCGGCGAGACTGTCCGACAGGTAGCCCGTCAAGGGTACGGACGACGGAGCGAAGCCGCGACGCGTGATGCCATACACGTGATAGCGGTCCGCCAGCTTGGGGGCCAGCGCATCGAACACGTGGGCGTTGTTGCCGAGTCCCGCCAGCAGCACGACGGGCCGCCCGGTGCCGCCCCAGTCGAGCACCTCGAGCTGCACGTTCGGCTCGACTCGGACGGAGCGCACCCGGTGCGACGACGAATCGCGCCACGCGGTCGCCGCCGTCGCGTCGGTCGGCCGCGTCCACGTCAGGGGCCGCGGCGGCTCGGCCCCACGCCCCGCCGCGACGGTCCAGGTCCCCGAGATGGTGGTCCCCTTCGCGCCGACCGTGCCCTCGAATGTCCCCGCGGCGAACGATGCCCTGAGTGCAGCGCCTTCGAGCGTGGCCGAGTACGCGACTGATGGCGCGCCGAACCCGCCCTGATCGAGGTTGAACAGCGCCGCGGTGAGACGACCATCGCCCTCGCGCGTGAGCTGGAGAAGCAGACGCGATGATCGCGTCGCGGCCACCAGCGTTCCCTGCCAGGTGCCCGTGCTGCTCTGGGCTGCGGCGGCGCTCGCCGCGAGCAGCAGCAGCAGCGCGGTGATCCAGCGATTGAACTGTTTCATCAGCGGCCTCGTCGACGAGCGGTGAGCGCGCCGGCGGAGGTGCCGACGATCACGTAGAAGCTTTCCCAGCGCGCGAGAGGGGCGAGTGTCGGCTCCATCAGGTTGATCTCGCAGTGGATGCCGGAGCTGACGACGCAGCGTGATTCACCCGGACCGGCGTGATGTCCGACGGTCCGGGCGGCGACGCGAAGCCGTGGTCCGAGCGGACTCGCGTCCAGATCTGGATGGGGTGGGACTTCCCGGTGGATTCGGCGAACGACGGCAGGCCCGTCGTCGCCAGCACGAAGTGGAGCCGCCGCGGTATCGCCGCACTCGGCGCGTTGCGCGCATCGCAGCGGATCTCGACATGGCCGAACCGGGGGATCGTGGCCGCAACGTCGAGCACCGCTCGCGCGGCCTCGGTCACGAACCCCTGGCCCGTCTCGTCGGATCGCAGCCAGTAGCCGACTTCGACGCGGTCGGCGTCGACGAGTGGGACCCGACCCGCGGCCGCCCTCGGGAACAGCGCGACCTCGCCGAGCACTCTGCATCCGTCGGCGGTGAGCATGGCGAATCGCCACTCCCGATCCATTCCGAAGTCGGCGGCGAAGCCTGCCAGCCGTTGCGCGAGAACGGGGATCGGGGCCGGCTCCGCGACCCGGGCTGGAATCCAGGGACCGAGGTGACTCCGATTCGCCTCGAGGATCGGCAGGAGGGGAATCGCGTCCTCGGCCTGCCAGGGCCGCAGCAGCAGACGCGGCGTGAACAGCGCGATCGGAATGGAAGGGGTCACGGATCGTAGTTCCATCCTTTCGGCGGGAGACCGCGCGCGATCTCCCGCGGTGGCTGGCCCTCCAGCTCCGCCAGCCGTCGGAACGCCCGGCCGGAGCAGTGGCACTCGGCCGAGTCGGCGGCGACGGCGACTCGCTCGTAGAAGTGGCCGACCGGCGACAGCCGATCGAACGACCCGCCGCGCAGGTACGTGAGTCCCGCGCGGAGCGCCTCGCCGCACACCGCCGCCATCAGTGCGAGCGCCACGCCGGAGCCGCGGTGCGTCGGCGCGACGTAGATGTCGTCGACCTCCGCGCCGCGCTTCGCCCAGTGCAGATCGTAGACGGAGTGCCAGGTGACGAAGGCGACCGGCACCCCGCGCACATCGGCGAGCAGGACGCGCAATCCGCTCGCGCCGCTCAGCACCTGCTCCTCGAGCACCGCCGCGCTCGTGCCGGCATGTCCCGGGAAGGACTCCACGAGGTACTCGGTCAACAGTGTCTCGAGACTCGCGGCGTCGGCGGGGCGGGCCTGTCGGATGTCCATTCAGAGCGCGGAGGACCAGAGGAGCGCGTCGCACGGAGTCCGAAGTATGGAGCGCTGGCGGCAGGCCCGCCACGAACGCCCGCGCGAATCGGGAAAGGCGGTCACGTCGCCAGCGCGCTGCCCTCGATCCGCGGCAGGGCGAAGTGGACGATCACCTGGTCCGCGACACTCGACGCCTCGAGCGTTGTGTTGTCGATCCGCAGGTAGTCGCTCCGTCCGTCGAACTCACCGCGCGAGTTGAGCCGGTAGCGCTCGTCGGTGTCGAGCAGCTGCTGCCGCGACTGTGCGAGGTCGCGCTTGAACGGTTTCTCCGCCAGACGGAACTCCGTCTCGTTGCGGCGCAGCCGCTCCGCCTGCGTCGTCTCGAGCTCGACGAACACGACGCGGCTGCCCCGCGCGCGGAAGGGGCCCGCATAACCCTCGACTGCCGCCGCGTCAGTCTCGTCGTCGAACGCCCACACGTAGGTGAAGATCAGTCCCGGCAGATCGCTCGCCGCCACTTCCTCGAAGACGCGTCGGCGGAACTCCCCGACGAGCCGCCGGAATGAGGGCGTGCCGTACGGAAAGAAGCGCAGCACGAGGTCGATCGTGTGGTGGTTGTGGAACAACCTGAACCCGGTCCGCTCGGCCAGCGCATGGCCCACCGTCATCTTGCCGACCGCGGGCGGGCCGACCACCATTACGAGCATCGGCACACCGTGTCCTTCGGTCATGGGTGATCCTCCTGGTAAGGTCTCGCCGGCAGCCCGCGGCTAACGCACGGTATTCGAGCGCAGTGGGGCATGGCGCGCTGCCGCGCCTGTTCCTCGCGCAGTCATCGCGACGATCGGCAGCGCGACGAACGGGATGTGTCCCACGAGCTGCACCAACCATCGCACGGTGAGCGCGGGAGGACGTCCGGTGAGCAGCGGGACGACGGCGAGCGACATGACGAGCCAGACGGCCGGTCCGTAGACGGCCGCCACCGCGACGATCCCACCACGCGACGCGATGATGCGCCGAAGCCGCGACGAGGACATCGCGAGAGCCAGGAAGACAGCCGACCAGCCGAGGGCGACGCCGAGGTGCAGGAGCACGCCGACGAGCACGGTCGGCGTGCCGCCCTCGAAGGCGGCTGGCCCGAGCACGGTCGAGGCAACCCCCTGCCAGAGCCGGGTCACCGTCGACGCGTACGCGAAGACGCTCAGCGCGCTCGCGAACAGACCATCGACCGCGGCGATCACGAGCCAGACGGGCACGAGACGCGAGAGGAAGACACGGAGCGCACGCGCGATCGTCATCACGGCGAGCCGCTGCAGCCGCGCCGGATCCTCACGGTGCGTTCCAGTTCGTCCTCGCTCTGCAGCACCTTCTGCCGCAAATCCGCCGGCATTTCCGGATGCTCGCGCAGGAATTCTTCCACGAGACCGAGCGACTGGGCGCTCCGCTGTCCGGACATGAATGCGCCGAGCCATGAACCGAGAAAGAAGATCCTCCGGTTCTGCTGGATCCACGGCAGCGTATCGAGCGCCGGCACCAGATACCGCTGGGTCAGGCGCTCCTGCTCCGTGTCGTTGAACGCCCCGAGGCTCGCCGTCACCCAGTCCTCGTTCAGGCTCGCGTCGTTGAACCAGCGATTCCAGTAACGCGCCTTGGTCGCCGAATCCGGCCGCGCCGCTCCAGCGACGAACGCTCGGCGACGCCCCTCGCTGGTGGAGTCGCGACGCGTCTCCTCCGCCAGCCGTCGATCCGCCGTCGGCGCGGCGATGCTCGCGAGACGGGTGACGATCGACCAGCGGCCGGGCGGGCGGAGCGGGAGCCCGAGCACCGTTGCGCTGTCGAGCGCGGCGTCGAGCCGGACGATGATGTCGGGCGAGATCGCCAGGCCGATGAGCGCGTCGAGCTGCGCGCGGCGCACCGAGTACGACCGCGTGGTGTCCGCGGCGCCAGCGGCGAACACGCGCTCGGCCTCGACCGACAGCGCGACCCGGTCGGCGTCACAGAGGTACGCGTCGATAGCCCGCGACGTCCGGGCCACGACGAAGGGCGCGAGCTGGTCGTCGCGCTCGCGCGGCAGCTCGCGCAGTGCGGTGCGCACGAATCGCTCGGGTGACAGCCGCGCGTCGCGCACGAGGTCCCACAACGCGCTCCACGTCATCGTCTTCTGCAGCGGATCGGCCAGCTCGGCGACGTGCGCCTCCGCCCAGCGCACGCTTCCGGAATCGAGATGGACCAGGGCGTACGCCTGGTCGCCCGCGTTGGCGAACACCATCGACGGCGGCGCGCCGGCAAAGTGTCGCGTCGTCCGCGACGCGCCGAGTAGCATCGGTACAATCCGGGTCGCGCCGCTCGCGTCGACGATCGACACCCGGGTGCGAATGGGCCATGGCGACGGTCCCGACATCGTCTGCGCCGGCGCCTGCGTCAGCTCGAGCGTCCACCCGCCGCGCTCCGGGATCACCCGCTGCGTGATCACCGGCAGGCCGGCCCGCAGGATGTAGGAACGTCCCCACGCCGTGAGGTCGGCCGCGCGGCCGAGGGTGTCGTCGTCCGTGCCGCCGTTCGTGGCGCCATCGGTCGCTGCGCGCCCGATCGCGCCGAGCAGGTCGGACCATGTCGCGTTCCCGTAGGCGTGTGTCGCGAGATACGACCGCAGGCCATCTCGAAACGCCGTGTCGCCGACGAGGTAGTCGAGCTGCTTGAGGATGCCCGGCGCCTTGTTGTAGACGATCGCGCCGTAGTTGCTCTTGGCCTGGTCGAGGTTCGCCAGCGCCTGCCACACCGGCGTGGTGCCGCGCGACGCGTCGGTGGCGTAGGCCACCGGCTTGTTGCGCAGGAAGAAGGTGCGCCACGCGTTGGCCTGCGGGCTGAGGTCGTTCTGCATCACCGCCGCGATGTAGGTGGCGAAGCCCTCCTTGAGCCACAGGTCGTCGAACCAGCGCATCGTTGCGAAGTCGCCGAACCACTGGTGCGCCACCTCATGGTAGATCGTCGCCTCGCGGCCGAGGAGCTGGTTGCGGGTCGGCGGCTCGCGGTAGATGAACGACTCCTCGTTGTAGAACACCGCGCCGGGATGCTCCATCCCGCCGAACGGGAACGCGGGCGCCAGCAGGAAGTCGAACTTCTGGAAGGGGAAGGGCCGCGCGGTGTAGCGCTCCAGCCATGCGAGCGCCCGCGCATTGGTCGCGATGAGCGTGTCGGACTCGGCCTCCGCGGCGCGCGAGGCTCGGACCCACATCGTGATCGGTCGACCACGCACCACCGCACTCCGCGTCGCCCACGGCCCCGCGGCGAAGGCGACGAGGTAGGTGCTGATCGGGTCGGAGGGCTGGAAGACGTGTCTGGTCGATGTACCGCCGCCCGAGTCGCTCGACGCCAGCGCGCCGTTGCCGAGCGCTCGCCAGCCGCGCGGCGTGACGAGCGTCAGCGACACGCGGGCCTTGAGGTCCGGTTGGTCGAAGCACGGGAAGAGCGCGTTGGCGTCGGCGGGGACGAGCAGGGTGTACAGGTAGTCGGCGCCGCCCGTGCTGTCGTGGTAGCGGATCACGCTCGCTCCCGCCGGCGCGATGGCAGCGAGAAAGTCGAGCTCCACCGTATTCTCGCCGGCGCGCACCATCACGGCGGGAATGCGCAGGTGCGCCCCATCGCCGGCGAGCGTGGTGGCGCGGCCGTTGACCGTGGGCGTGCCGAGCCGCAGGCCGCGAAAGTCGAGGATCGCGTCGCCATCGCGCCCGCGGTCGAAGCGGATGACGACGTGGCCGCTCGCGGTGTCGCGTCGCGTGACGTCGAGCTGCAGCTCGTAGCGAACGTTGCTGACTCGGCTCGCGCGGTACTCGGCGAGCTGCAGCGAGACACCCCGCTGCAGGAGCGAGTCGACGGGCGCCGCGGCGAGGACCGCGAGGACGAGGGAGAGCGTGGGCAGCATGGCAGATAGTATGTAGCGGCAGCGCGCAGCGTGCGGGCCGCTCGCCAGCGCGAGCTCGAGCGTGACCTCCGGGTCGGCTGAGGGGATGGGGCGGCCGGGTTGCCGCCCCGCTGCGTGCGACGTATGCTCGCTGCTCCACCCTCGTCCCACCCGAGCAGCCAAGAGCCATCATGGA
>JBBQYZ010000002.1:0-18641 GCA_038208205.1 Gemmatimonadales bacterium
TCGACGGGCGTCGTGACTGAGATCAGGTCGCGTGAGATCTTTCTGCCTCTACTGGCGCGAGTTGCCGCCGATCGCATTGAAGCGGCCGGTGGAGGAGTAGGGAACGGTGAAGTTGCCGACGACCGTCCCGACGGTGACGTCGCCGTTGACGCGATACGCCACACCGCCAGTGTTCAGCAACTGTCGGCCGGCGGCACCGATGCCGGCATAGGTGAAGCTCACCGGCACGGTGATCGTCGTCGAGTCGTTGGCGTTCACCGTATACCGGCTGTCGAGCACCCCCGTGGCGAGGTCCATCTGGTCCCCGACGTTCACCTTGTACGTCAGGCGCGTCGCGTCGAGCCGGAACCCATTCGGGTTGAACACGTTGAGCTTGACGGCGACGGTGCCGCCGGTGAGCCCGATCCCCTGCACCGTCACGTCCTTCAACTGCACGACGGGCTGTTGAAACGCCTGTCGGCCCAGTGCGCTGCAGCCGACGGTGATCGCCACTGCGACCGCAGTCGCACCCAACATCAGACGACGCATCGTTCACTCCTCCGTTAGTGGTTCCGCTCCGCGCGCGGTATCGCGGGTGCCGTCGTTTCGCTCGCGGAGCTCCTGCCACCAGGCGAGCCGCTTCGCGATCTCCTTCTCGAAGCCGAACGGACCAGGCAAGTAGAACTCCGCGCCGGACAACGCCTCGGGCAGATACTCCTGCGGGATGAACGCCTCCGGAACGGCATGCGCGTACTGATACCCCTCGTGATACCCCAGTTCCTTCATCAGCTTCGTCGGTGCGTTCCGCACGTGCAACGGAACCCCCGCCGCCGGGTGTTCACGGGCGGCCTCCATCGCGGCGTCCAGCGCCACCTTGCTGCTGTTGCTCTTCGGCGCCGTTGCCAGATAGATGACCATCTGGGACAACGGAAGGTAGCCTTCCGGGGCGCCAAGCATGTGATAGGCGTCACGCGCCGCGACCGCGAGCTTCAGCGCCTCGGGATCCGCGAGCCCGATATCCTCTGCCGCCATCGCGATCGCGCGGCGAAAGATCACCATCGGGTCCTGCCCTCCCGCGAGCATCCGCGCCATCCAGTAGAGCGCCGCCTGCGGATCGCTGCCGCGGAGAGATTTGTGAAAGACGCTGAGGATGTTGTAGGTCTCCTCCCCTCCCTTGTCGTAGCGCGCGAAACGCAGCTGCGCCGCGTCGCGTGCCGCCTGCACCGTCACGTGCCCGCCGGTCCCGACGTGATCCGCCGCGGCTTCGAGCACCGTGAGCGCGCGGCGGGCGTCGCCGTCCGCCTCGAGTGCCAGTAGCTCCACCGCGTCCTCGTCCACGGTCAGCCCGAGGGTCCCCAGTCCGCGCTCGGCGTCACCGAGCGCCCGACGAATGACGAGCGCGACGTCGGTCGGCGAGAGGGGACGCAGGACGAACACCCGCACGCGGGACAAGAGCGCTCCGTTGATCTCGAAGCTCGGGTTCTCCGTCGTCGCACCGATCAACGTGATCGTGCCCGCCTCGACGTGCGGCAGGAAGGCGTCCTGCTGCGCCTTGTTGAACCGGTGAATCTCGTCGGCGAAGAGGATCGTTCCCCGTCCTGTCTCGAGCCGGTCCTCCGCTTCGCGCACGATCTCGCGCACTCGCGGCACTCCTTCGGTCACCGCCGAGAAGGAGACGAACTCGCGGTCGGCATAGCGAGCGATCAGGCGCGCGAGTGTGGTTTTCCCGGTGCCCGGTGGACCCCAGAAGACCATGGAAGTCACCGTGCCCTTCTCGATGCTCTCTCGCAGCGGCATGCCGGGGGCGAGCAGGTGCGCCTGCCCCGCATATTCCTCGAGCGAGCGGGGTCGCATGCGCGCGGCCAACGGTTGCGCCGGTGCCGCGGCGGCGAACAGCGAGGCGCCACCGCCGCGACTTCGAGCGGGACGTCGGTCGGCCACGGCTACGCTCCGGCGAATGAACGGGCCAGAAAGTACACGCCACTCCCGCCCACGAAGGCGAGCGGAAGATGCCAGCCGCCGCGCGCACGAAATTCGGGGACCAGGTTCGACATGCCCACATACAGCGTCACGCCGGCCGCAAGGGCGAGGCCGTGCTCGCGCAGGGCTCCCAGGTACTGGGTGAGCACCGCACCCATGATCGTCGCGACGCCGAGCGCGGCGGCGGCGGCGAGCGCGCGCGCCCGCCCCTGCCCCGCCGCGAGGAAGAGGCTGGAGATCGCGAGCCCTTCGGGCAGCTTATGGAGGACCACGGCGAGAAAGACGAGCGCACCGACCGCGCCACCCACCTCGAACCCACTCGCGACGGCGACACCATCGACGAAGGTGTGGAGCAGGAGCCCGACCAGCGCCGCCACCGATACGGCACCGGAGACGTGATGGGTCTCCTCGCCGAAGTGGAAGTGGGTACCGATCACGTGCTGCGTCAGGTGCACGGCGAGATACGCGCCCAGCGCGACGATCGCCGCGGTGCGCCCCCCGCGCGCGATCGCCTCGGGCAGCAGGTCCACCAGGCCGACGGCGATCATGAACCCCGCCGCGAAGGCGAGCATTCCGTCGAGCGCGCGAACGCTCCATCGCGCCCGCGAGATCACGGCGAGCGCGCCGACGAGGTTCGCGCTCGCGGCGGCCACGGCGTAGCGCAGCATCTCGTGGGTCACGCCCGCGACGGCGCGGCGCGGTGGCCACGTGGCCCGCTCACCCGCGCTGCAGCGCCAGTCGCTCCGCCGCCGCCGCGAGCGCGTTCAGGAGGTCAGGCGCAGCGGGAAACGACTGACGGTTGATCTTCCAGCTCTTCGGCTGGAGGGTCTGCCGCTCCTCGAGACCGCGGCCCTCGAGGATGTACGACCACTTGTCCGACTTGGAGTAGATGAACAGCTCCAGGTGGGCCGTCAGTGAGAGCTGGTCCTCGGAGTTGAACACGCTGACCTCCGTCCCGCCGAATCGCGCCAGCAGCAGTCGCAGCCGGGCGATCGCGTCGCGCACGTCAGGCAAGGCGAGCGCCTCGCCCTTCCAGCTCCGGCCGCTACGCAGGTCCTCGACGTGCACGTCCACGGCGGGACCCAGCATTCCCGACAGCGTCCAGAACAGGTCCACGACACGCTCGGCGTTCGCCACGATGCGCGCGGTGTAGACGCCGTTCTCCTCGCTGAACGTGAAGCCATCGGTGCTGGCACGAAACCGTCGCCAGATGGACGCTTCCGGCTGCTTGCCGCGAAATAGCATGCGCGCCTACCGCTCGGTCGAATGGTGAGCCGACGTTCCGGTGCCGCTGCTCAGTGACGCCGCCAGTCCCGGGACTTCCGTCAGGAGCGCCTCCGGCGTGTTGCGAGCCGGGTCCTCGAGCACGCGCTCGAGCAACGCGTGGAGAATCTTAGCGTAAATCGGACCGGTCGGGATGCCCAGCCGCCGCAGATCGTCCCCGTCGATCCGAAGATCTCCGAGGTCGATCGGGTCGCGGAACTGGCTCCGGCGCATTCGCCGGTGCAGGGAGCACACCGCGGCGGCGGATGGCACCTCCGATCCAGGCGTCGGTGGGCTCCCTCTCGAGGCGTTCCAGCGCGCTGTCGCGACCCGGAGGAAGCCCCCGGCGTGAAGGCGTCCAAGCCGCGCCAGCCACCGCCGAACCTCGGCGTCGCTGGGCGCACGGGATGAGAGCACCATCGTCATTTCCCCCGACAACGATTGCCATCGCTCCACGATGGACGACACCCACGACGTTTCGTGCTTGGAGAACCGAAGCGCCGTGAGCGTCCGTCGCGCCTCTCCAGCCGTGACGTCCAGAAAGAGGGCCGCGAGTCGATTCGAGGTGCGCTGAGGCTGCGGAGCGCGCCCACCGGCGTCCCGAGGCAGGAGATCGAGCGTCGCCAGGGAGGTCTCGCTGATGTCCCCCAGCGCGGGCAGGAGCACCCGCACCGCACCGCTATCACGCCAGAGCCGGATCGCCGCTCCTGCCGACGGCACCTGCTGCATCGACTTGAACAGCTCCTGCTGGACGCGCTCGGCCGAGAGCCGCGTGAGGTGCGGCGATGAGTTCTCGATCGCCGTGCGCGTCGCGGGCTCGATCGTGAGGCTGAAGCGCGCGGCGAAGCGGATCGCCCGGAGCGCGCGCAATCGGTCCTCACGCATCCGCGCCTCGGCATCGCCGACGGCCCGCAAGACTCGTCCATCGAGGTCGCGACGACCTCCGAACGGATCGCGCATCTCGTGGGTCAGCGGCCGATAGGCGATCGCGTTGATCGTGAAATCGCGTCGCGCCAGATCCTCCTCGAGCGTGGCCCCGAACTCCACGACGGCATGCCGGCCGTCGGTGCGCACGTCTCGACGAAAGGTCGTGATCTCGTGCGCGATCCCCGCTCCGTCGAGCACGCTCACCGTTCCGAACTCGATCCCCACGGGAATGGTGCGCCGACGGCCGAAGAGCGCCTGCACCTGCTCTGGACGGGCCGGGCTGGCGAGGTCCCAGTCCAGGGGTGCATCGCCCAACAGCGCGTCGCGGATCGCTCCGCCGACGCACCATGCCTCGAAACCCGCCTCCTCGAGGCGAGCGGCAATGTCGAGGACACTGGGGGTGGGACGCAGTTGGACCAAGGATTAGCTCGCTACTTCGGTTTCAGCCGGTGCACGTTACCCCCCGCACCTCTCCGCGAGAAGAGTTCGCGGTTGGCAAATGAAACATTTGTTGTCATATTGGTGGCTGGACGCCACCCTCTCCCCAGCCGAGCGCATCGATGGCCGACCTTCTCCCCCTGCTCGACGCTACCGCCGCGCACCCGGAGTTCAAGCGCGAGGTCAGCGACTACCTGCGGGGCGGCGCGGTCTCCCGGATCGAGCTGGAAGGTTACGCCCCACGCGTGAAGATAGAGCGCGTGCTGACGCAGCTGTTCCACTCGCAGCCTGAGCTGACCGTCGAGCGGGTGGTCGTCCGTGGACGGTCCGGCTGCTCGGATTTCACGGGCGAGGTCCGGGTTTACGCAGGCGAGGCTGAGCACCGGTTCGAGTTCACCTGGTGCTGTGCGTGGAAAGCCAGGGAGCAGGGGTGGAAGGACTGCTACGGCTTCTGGGATCAGCAGCGCGCCGCCCGTGAGTTCGGATGGCAGTGCTTCGAGCGCTGGGAGCCAGTGGGCACGACGGCGAACGCCGCCCTTCCCGCCTGAGCCGCACACGCCGATCGACCTAGGACGCGCCGAATAGCAGTTCCAGCGCTCGACGGTCGTGCTGGGTACCCAGTGCCAGCATCAGCTCGATGCGCGCCTGCCCCGGTCGCCGACCATACGCGAAGATGGCACCCGCCTCCAACAGTCGCCGTCCACCGCCAGGGTAGCCGTACGTCGGCCCGACACGGCCGCGAAGGGCGCGTGAGGTGACGACGATGGGCCGGTCCGCCGCGACCCATCGCAACACCCCCTCGAACATGTCTGGTGGAACGTTTCCGCGCCCCATGCCCGCCAGCACGACGCCGCGCGCGCCGCTCGCAAGCGAGGCATCCAGCAGGCGTGCGTCGGCGCCAGCGTAGGCGTAGACGAGGTCCACCGGGGTGGTCGGCTCTCGCGGAACGATCGGCACGGGCATGTCCAGCAGCTCGCGGCGGTAGATCACCCGTCCCTCGTCCAGCTCACCCAATGCCCCGAGACCCGGACTCTCGAACGCGTCTCGTGCCTCGGTGTGCGTCTTGGTCACTTCGAGGGCGCTGTGAATCCGCTCCCCCACGCAGACCAGTGCGCCTTTCCCGCGCGAGGCCGTGCTGGCGGCCACCCGGGTGGCGTCGAGCAGGTTGGATGGACCGTCCCAACCGAGGTCGCTCGCCGGCCGCATCGCGCCCGTGAACACCACCGGCTTGTCGGTGATCAGCGAGCGGGCCGTCATGAACGCCGACTCCTCGAGCGCGTCAGTACCATGCGTGACGACGACGCCGGCGACTTCTGGACGCGACACGTGTTCCGCGATGCGATTGCGCAGCGCCCAGATCCGCTCCACCGTCATGTGGGGCCCGGGATACGCGCCCCACTGCTCGACCTCGATCGGCGCAACGTCCCGGATGCCGCGAGTGGCGTTGACGATCTCGGCACCGCTCAGCGTCGGCACCGCGCCACCCAGTGCCGCGTCGTACTTCATCGAGATGGTGCCGCCGGTGAACAGAAGGACGATCATCCGCAGAGCACGCTCCCACCGTTCACATTGAGGATCTCTCCAGTGATGTGTCGCGCCAGCGCCGAGCAGAGAAAGAGGATCGGACCGGCGATGTCCTCGGGCGATGCGATGCGGCCGAGCGGGATGCTGGCGCTGATGCGCGACCTGCCACCCTCCGACATCGGATCGCTCACCATCTCGGTGTCCACCCACCCCGGGGCGACGGAGTTGACCGTGACCTCACGTGATGCGAGCTCGATGGCGAGCGACTTGGTGAACGAGATGACGGCACCCTTGCTCGTGGCATAGTCGGCGTGGAAGGCCTCGCCGCGCTGACCCGCCGTGCTCGATACGAGCACGATTCGTCCACCCCGCGTCAGCACGCGCGTCACCGCCCGTGTGGTGTAGAAGACCGAGTCGACGTTCTCGCGCATCGTCCGCGCCCAGCGCTCGTCGTCCATCGCACTCACGCTCACCTCGCCCGCCGGCCACACTCCCGCATTGCCGACGTAGAGGTCGATGCCGCCGAGCAGGCGCACTGTCTCATCCACCAGCGACTCCGCGCCGCTTCGCGTCGAGAGGTCGGAGCCGTGTGCCCCCGCCGTGACCCCAAGCGCACGAAGCTCTCGTACGATCGCGTCGGCGTCGTCGCGGCGTGAGCGGTATCCGATGACGACGGTGGCGCCGGCACGCGCCAAGAGACGCGCGGTTGCGGCGCCGATGCCGCGCGACCCGCCGGTCACGAGCGCCCGCCGACCTCGAAGGTCGATCACAGTGATCGCTCCACGACGTCGCAGATGATGTGCTCGATGCAGAGGTGAAGCTCCTGCGCGCGATCGGTGCGGGTCGTGGGAATCACGACGCTGTGATCGGCGAGCGCGCGCAGCGCGCCTCCATCACGAGCGCTGAACGCGAGCACCTTCACCCCTTTCGCGCGCGCCGCCTCGGCGGCCCTCAGCACGTTCGGAGAGTTGCCGCTGGTCGAGTGGATGATCAGCAGGTCGCCGGTCCTGGCCAGCGCCTCCACCTGTCGGGCAAAGATGTTCTCGAATCCGATGTCGTTCCCGGCGGCCGTGATCAGCGACGTGTCGGTGGTGAGGGCGATTGCGGGATAGGCGCGGCGGTTGCGCAGGTAGCGCACCACGTACTCGGTGGCGAGATGCTGCGCGTCCGCCGCGCTGCCGCCGTTTCCACAGAAGAAGAGGGTGCCGCCAGCGCCGACCGCGGCGAGCACCATCTCCAGCGCGCGGTCCATCTCGGCCTCGAGCTCGACTGCGACACGTTCCGCCGTCGCAGCCAGCTCGCGGAGGGAGGAGCTGAAGTGGGAAGCCATTGATCTCTGAATGGGAGGTGAGTGCGCGCCGGAGACGTCTCCTCAGCGACGCAGGAACAGCTCGCGGAGGCGAGAAAACATGCCGGCATGCCGGGACAGCGGCGGCACCGGCAGGGTCGGCTGGCCCTCCAGCAGCCGCCGGGCATTCGTCTCTGTCAACAGCCGGGCGTGCTCTGGCGTCGCGACGTCCAGCAGCCAGTCGCGCGCCGTGGCGAGCGAGCGCGAATCGCCATGGTTGTCGCTCGCGAACAGATCAACCAGTCCTGCATCCAGCAGCGCACGGGAGAGTGTGGCGAAGCGGCTCCGACCAACCAGGCACGCGGTATCCACCTGAATGACCGCACCGGCCGACCGCCACTCGGCGACGGTTTCGACGGTGCAGCCCCAGTATCGCTCCGGGTGAGCCAGTACCGGTACGCGTCCCGTGCTTCGAATGCGAGACAGCTCACTCGTCGCCGCGACCGGCACGCTCATGCGAGGGAACTCCACCAACACGGCGTTCGAGGCGCCGAGCCCGAGATGCAGCGCACCCAGATCGGCGTTCGGCTCGTCGAGCATGATCTCCCAACCGAGTCGCAGCTCCGGTATGCAAGGAGCGGCAGCCCGAAGGGTATCCAGGATCGCGCGGTGCATCTCGATCGGGGCCGCAGCAGCCCTGGAGGCGAGAAGGTGCGGCGTGAGCACGATACACTCGACACCCGCCGCACCGAACCGCTCGAGCACTGGGATGGACACCGCGATCGATGGCGAGCCGTCGTCCACGCCTGGCAGCAAGTGAGAGTGAATGTCGATCATCGCGGTTCGCGGCGCTCGGAGCGTGCCATGGACTCCACTACGCCTTCACCCGTTCGCGATCCGCGGCGCCGAGCAGGGCGATGCGCCGCATCGCGTCGCGGGCGCGTGGAGCGAGATTGGCCGTCTGGCCGGCGGCCGACTCGAAGGCGTAGGTCACGAGCGCGTCGGCCGCGAGGAGATCCAGCGCGCTCTCGCGGGTCGTGCAATCTCGCCGGATCAGATCCGCGACGAGCTGCTCGGCGGCAAGCAGAAAGAGCTCGGCGATGTCGGCGGCGTCGCGATCGATCACGCCTCGCAGCAGGTCGACCAGATGCTCGCGCAATGCGACAGGCGGGGCAGGCTCGCGACAGGCGAGCCATTCGCCCACCGTCATGCGCGCGCCACGAGCTCGCCGACGAGGCGTGGCGCCTCGGCCAGCGCGTCCTCGAGCCGCGCCGCGTCAGGAACTCCCGCTTGCGCCATGTGTGGCTTCCCTCCGCCTCGGCCGCCGGCGACCGCGGCCACTTCGCGCACGATCGCGTCCGCCCGCACCCCACGCGCCCGCAGGTCGTCGCTCACCACAGCGAGCAACGCGCCCTTTCCGTCCGGCAGCCGAGCGGCCAGCAGGCCCACTCCACTGCGCAGCTGCTCGCGCAGCGAATCGCCCAGGCTCTGCAGGTCGGAGACGTCACCGACGCTCACCATGCCCATCACCAGAAGGGCGCCGTTCGTCCCGAGCTGCCGCGCACCGGAGATCAGCTTCTGCAGCGCGTCCCCGCCGCCGCGCGTCGCTTCCTCGAGCTTTTTCTCGAGCGCGCGCCGCTCATCGAGCAGCTGCTGCACCCGTTTCACGACTCCGTCTACCGGCGTGCGCAGCAGCTCGGCGACGCGCAACACCGCACGTTCCCGCTCCTGGAGGTGTGCGAGCGCCGCGGCCGCGGTGAGGGCTTCGATCCGCCTGACGCCGCTGGCCACCCCGGTCTCGCTCACGATCACCACGAGTCCGATCTCCGCCGTGTTCCGCACGTGCGTGCCGCCGCACAGCTCCATCGAGACGCCTGGCACGTCCACCACCCGAACGACGTCTCCGTACTTCTCGCCGAACAACGCCATGGCGCCACGCGCGCGCGCGTCAGGGTACGGCATCTCGGCCCAGGAGACGGGCTGGGCGCGCCAGACCTGCGCATTGACGATCGACTCGATCTCACTGAGCCGCTGAGGAGGGACGGGACCGTGATGGGTGAAATCGAAGCGTAGTCGCTCGGGCGAGACGAGCGATCCGGCCTGATGGACGGCCTCGCCGAGCACCTGTCGGAGCGCGGCGTGCAAGAGGTGCGTCGCCGTATGGTTGCGTTCTGTATCCTTCCGCCGACTGCTGGCCACGCGTGCCGTGGCGGCACCCCAGTGCAACTCGCCCGTCAGGCGCCCGATCGCCGCGGAGCGCCCTTCGATCTTGCGCACTCCTTCGACTTCGATCCGCCAGCCTTCGCCAACGATCTCTCCCTCGTCGGCGATCTGTCCGCCCGACTCCGCGTAGAACGGCGTCTCTCGCAACAGAACGGCGACGCGCCCGTCGTCGAGTCGTTTCAACGCCGTGACGTCGGTGTCGATCTCGATCCGGTCGTAGCCGATGAAGTGCGAGGTGTGTGCGTCGGCGGACTGTCGCTCCCACGATGCCAGGTCGCCGAAGGCGTCGGCTTCGACGCCGAGCTTGCGCGTCTTTCGCTCGTCCTTGGACCGCGTGCGCTGCTCGCCGAGCGCCGCGTCGAATCCCGCGATGTCGACCGTGTAGCCCCGTTCCGCCGCCATCAGCTCCGTGAGGTCGATCGGGAAGCCGAAGGTGTCGTAGAGCCGGAAGGCGTCCTCGCCGCTGATCGTCCCCTTGTCAGTGGCGATCGCCGGCGCGAGCTGCTCGAACCGGGCGAGCCCCCCTTCGATCGTCGCCAGGAAGGCCTGCTCCTCCACCCGCGTGGTCTTGAGCAGGTGTTCCGCCCGTTGACGCAGCTCGGGATACGCGTCGCCCATCGTGTCGATCACGCTCTGCACGACTGCGACCAGGGTGGGCTCGCGACGGCCGAGGAGGTACGCGTGCCGGACGCCACGCCGGAGGATGCGGCGCAGCACATAGCCACGACCCTCGTTGCTCGGGAAGACGCCATCGGCGAGCAGGAACGCCACAGCCCGCGCGTGGTCGGCGAGCACACGAAACGACGCAGGATCGACGGCGTTGGGCACGACGTCCATCCCGCCACGACCGCCGGCGATTCGCACGCCGGTCCGATGCTCGTCGCTCTCCCGACCCCAGTACCCGAACCCGACCTCACGCTCCACGGTGGCGATCAGGGGGGCAAATACGTCGGTATGGAAGTTGTTGGTCCAGCCCTGCGTGACTGCGGCGATTCGTTCGAGTCCGGCGCCGGTGTCCACGGAGGGTTGGGGAAGCGGCAGCAGCACGCCGTCCACCTGCCGGTCGAACTGCATGAACACCAGGTTCCAGATCTCGAGAAACCGCCCTGCCTCGGCGCCTTCCACGAACGCGTCGTGCGAGAACTCCGCGCGCGCGCGATCCGTCCATTCGCCGGAGGCGCCCGCGGGGAAGCGGAAGTCCTGCGCGACCTGCGCGAGATCGACGTAGAGCTCCGTGCAAGGTCCACAGGGCCCCGTGTCGGCCATCTGCCAGAAGTTGTCCTTGTCGCCGAGTCGGTAGATGCGCTCGGCCGGAAGACCCGCGATCTCCTGCCAGAGCGCGAACGCTTCGTCGTCGGTGTGGTGCACAGTCACCCGCAGCAGTGCGGGGTCGATCTTCAGCTCATGAGTGACCAGCTCCCACGCGTAGCGAATCGCGTCGCGCTTGAAGTAGTCGCCGAAAGAGAAGTTGCCGAGCATCTCGAAGAAGGTGTGGTGCCGTGCAGTATGGCCAACCTGCTCGAGATCGTTGTGCTTACCGCCCGCGCGCACGCACTTCTGCGCCGTGGTCGCACGCCGCCCGCCGTCAGGTGGCTCCTCCATGCCGAGGAACACCTTCTTGAACTGGACCATGCCGGCGTTGACGAACAGCAGCGTCGGGTCGTCGGCCGGCACGAGCGAGGAGCTGGGCCGGACGACGTGTCCCTGACGCGCGAAATAGTCGAGGAAGCGCCGGCGAATCTCGGAAGCGAGCATGGACGGAATATAGGCGAGCTGCTTCAGCGACACATCGTTCGACGGCTCGAGGCGTCAGCCCTTGCGAAGGTAGAAGGCCGCCTGGTCACCCCGACTCTCCCGATTGAGCCTGCGGGCGTCCCGGGAGTATTCGAGTTGCTGCACCCGGCTGAATGCCGTCGAATCGAGTTCGGCCAGGGGACGATCGCGGGCGTAGAGCTCACTCCCCATGAACTGGAAGGCGGTAGAGTCGAAGACGACGCGTTCGAGCCGCAACCCCGCGCGGGTCGCGAGGCGCGCGAGGCTCTCCAGCGAGTGGAGGTAGAGGTGCCGTGGAGCGTCGAGCTGCACCCATCGATCGCGGTACTCTTCCCACGCGAACGAGCTTACCGTCGGGATGCGAATCAGGCACCAGCCTCCCGGTGCCAGGAGCTCGGCTGCGCGCATCATCGTTGCCAGCTGATCCTGAATGTGCTCCAGCGAGTGATGGAACATGATCAGGTCGTACGGACCCGGAACATCGTGAATCGTCGCCTTCTGTACGAGTCGTCGACCACGGTAGGCGATGTCCTCGCCCACGAAGAGGTCGACCCCCGCTGCCCTGTCGAAGCCCTGATCGACGAGCCGCCGGAGCAGGAGCCCAGCCGCGCAGCCGACGTCCAGGATTCGCGCGCGGCGAGACGTGCCGGTGATGGACAACCACTGGCGGATGCCGGTGAAGTGCGATGGGAGGATCGGTGCGAGAAAGCCGCCGAGCGCGCGCGCTCGACCGAAGAGGACGGCGTCGCGCGACCGGCGGTACAGCCGCCGCCAACGCGAAGCGGGAGCCGGATCAGCGAAGGCGTAGTAGTCGCTCGCGTAGTAGCGCTCCAGGTCCGCAGGCACGTCGCGAAGCTGGACGCAGCCGCACGCACGACATTGATCGTATCGGAATTGGCCGCCCAACCCGAACATGCGCTCGGTCGCCTCGACCGCGAACTCCGTCGCGCCCCCACAGACACGGCATGCCTTCATCACTCTCCGGATCCGATTCGCTTCGCTATTCCTCCGTCGCCTCGGACCCTCGCAGCTCCTCCCCGACCGCTGCCAGGGCCCGCCGCACGTCGTCACCGTCATAACCTCGTCGCGCGAGGAAGGCGTACAGCCGCCGGCGCCGAACCTCCGGGTCGAGCTTGAGCAGGGACCGCAGCTTCGTTCGGGCCGCCTGCTCCACCACGGAGCCCTGATCGACCCCCTCTTCCTCGAACACCGTCGCGATCGCGACGTCGGTCACGGGGCGGGAGACTCCCTTGCGCGCCAGGTCCTGCTGGACGCGCCGCTTCGAATGTCCGGCGCCAAGCACTTTATAACGCGTGAACGAGCGCGCAAAGGCGGCGTCATCGAGGAGCCCCTGCTCGAGGAGCCGGGCAATCGCTCGATCCACCAGCTCCTTGGGCTCCCCTTTTCGCACGAGCGACCGTCTCAGCTCGGCCGCTGACCGCGCACGGAAGGCCACCATGGCGAGGGCGCGGTCGTACACCTTGAGCGTCGTCGCCTCGAGAGCCATTCGCTCCTCGAGTCCGGCGACCTCCGCGCCGACGGCGAGCCCCAGCTTCTCGATTGCCTCGATCGACAGGGTGGCGAACGCTTCGCCGTCGACGAGAATTTCGAACCGTCCGGCTTGTCGCGGTGTCGGCGTTATGGCAGTGATGAGCGGCATGTCCAATCGCACCTGATGAGTTGAGACGGCTCGCACCGGTCACCTGGCCATGACCGTCGTGCGTTCGTCCGCCATGAAAAAGAGCCGAGGAGCGACCTTCAGTCACGGTGGGGATTCCGGGCCCCATCGATTCCAAAGAGCAACTCCTCGGCCCTCTATCACTACCCACCCCGACGTACTGGGGCGGCAAGATTTTGCATTTGCGGTGCCACCCCGGGAGGGGCGGCAGTCGCGAGCCGAGCCTTACTCGGCCTCGTCGGCGGTGGCGTCCAGAGATGCCGGCTGGTCGGCACCGATGCCGAGTACGACCTTCACCTTCTCTTCGATCTCGGCGAGCATCGCCGGGTTGTCCTTGAGATACATCTTCGCGTTCTCACGACCCTGCCCGATCTTCTGCCCGTTGTAGCTGTACCACGCGCCGGACTTCTCGATGATGTTCGCCTCCGAGCCGATGTCCACCAGAAGCGAGGTGTGACTGATCCCCTCGGCGTACATGATGTCGAACTCGGCCTGCTTGAACGGCGGCGCGACTTTGTTCTTCACGACCTTCACGCGGACGTGCGAGCCGACCACGTCGTCCTTGTCCTTGACCGGACCGATGCGGCGAATGTCGAGCCGGACCGAGGCGTAGAACTTGAGGGCCTTGCCACCCGTCGTCGTCTCGGGATTGCCGAACATGACGCCGATCTTCTCGCGCAGCTGGTTGATGAAGATCACGATCGTCTTGGAGCGGGAGATCGCGCCGGTGAGCTTGCGAAGCGCCTGGCTCATGAGGCGCGCCTGCAGACCCATGTGCGACTCGCCCATGTCGCCCTCGATCTCCGCCTTGGGCACCAGCGCCGCGACCGAGTCGATCACCACGATGTCCACGGCACCCGAGCGTACGAGGATCTCGCAGATCTCGAGCGCCTGCTCACCGGTGTCCGGCTGCGAGATGAGCAGCGACTCGACGTCGACGCCCAGCTTGCGCGCGTACTCGGTGTCCAGGGCGTGCTCCGCGTCGATGAAGGCGGCGACGCCGCCCAGCTTCTGGGCGTTCGCCACCACGTGGAGACACAGCGTGGTCTTGCCACTCGATTCCGGTCCGTAGATCTCCGTCACGCGCCCGCGCGGGATCCCACCCACGCCGATCGCGGCGTCAAGGTTGATGGCCCCGGTCGGCACGGCTTCGACGCGCACCTTCTCCTTGGCATCCATCCGCATGATGGACCCCTTCCCGCAGTTCTTCTCGATCTGCGCGATGGCCAGGTTGAGCGCCTTCTTCTTGTCCTCTGCAATCGTGGACACAGCCATTCGTCTAAATCCTCTCGTTTATCGTGGATTCCTCTGGCCACGCGGACATAAGCGTACCGGAAAAGCAGGCGACCCGATACCCGAATAAACTACGAAGATCGGGACCCGAAATCAAGCCGAAAGGTGGATCTGAAAGGCATCGGGAACGTGCCGAATCCGGACGCGCTGATCCTGCACGAGAATCCCGATCACGTCGAACCGGTAGGCGTCGGAGTCGCGTCCATGCCGGTCGATCCAGACGCAGGCGGAGCGTGCTAACTCCTTCTGCTTTCGCCAGTTGACCGCCTGTACCGGGTCACCGAACCGATCGCCCCGGCGGGCCTTGACCTCGACGAAGACCACCGTGCCCTCCCGCTCCACCACTAGGTCGATGTCACGGTGACCGCTCCGAAAGCGCCGTTGGACGATCCGCCAACCGTGCTCCCGGAGCCACCGCTCCGCTATCCGCTCACCCAGTGCGCCGAACGCCTGCCTGGCCGCTGACATGGGCACAGGATACGAGAACGCCGACGGCCCCCAACACCGTCGGCGTGCAGCCAGGGGCGAATGCTCGCCCGAGCTAT
Source organism: Gemmatimonadales bacterium (assembly GCA_038208205.1). GTDB lineage: Bacteria > Gemmatimonadota > Gemmatimonadetes > Gemmatimonadales > Gemmatimonadaceae > AG11. The sequence goes on from JBBQYZ010000002.1 coordinate 14,912, forward strand.
GGCTGGAGCATCGCCGTCAGCACGCCGGAACCGGTGGTCTGCTCGGTCTTCACCACGCGAGGCGCCTCCTTCGTTACCCAGAGCCGCTCGGCCAGTGGCCCTGCTCGCAGCGTGACGACCCAGCAGACGACCTCGCGGTCGGCGAGCGCGATGCGTTCCTCATGGTCCACCAGCAGCTGACCCGGCACGAGACGCGGGGTTCCCATCTCCAGGAGCACGAGCGAACCGGCTGCCCGATACCCGAGCTCCAGCGGCAGCAGCTCGACGATGCGCTCCACCATGCCGGCCGTCAGCAGCGCGCCGGCCGGGAGCGGTGCGGCGAAGGAAGAGCGACCCTGATAGGTCTGCGCGGCGCCGAACATGGAATCCCGTGAGAACGACACGGCGATCTGGGACTTGCCGATCCAGGCGCTCCAACGCTCAGGGGTGAGATCGGCGCGACTGAGGTAGAGCGAGTCGCTCGTCTCCACCGAGGTGCCGGTACGCGCTTCGGTCACGAGCCAGCTCGAGACGCCGGCCAGCGTCGCCTCCTGAACGACGACGGTGCGGACACCGAGCGCTGTACGGAGGGTGTCGCGCTGGCTGAAGAGCGCGTACACCAGCGCCGCTGGCCGCAGCAGCGCGCCGTTCGGGCGCTCGAATACCACGGTCGAGTCCCACGTGCGGAGCCCGTGCGACGGCGCCGTCGTCGGTGCCGTCGGCGATCGGTGGGGGGTGCTGTCCGGCGGGGTCACGGTCGGCGCCGGGCGAGGGACGGGCGCCGGGACCGGTGGGGGGCCGATCGGTGTGCGTCCTCCGCAGGCGGTGACGAGCATCAGCGCCGCCACGCCCGCGAGATGTCGGCGGCTCCTCACTCGCGCGCTCCACAGATGCGGTCGAGCTCTTCGAGTCCCACGAGAACGGTGCGCCCCTTGGGCCCCGCGTGCTGATCGAGCACACCGGCGTCCGCGAGCTGGTCGATCACTCGCGCCGCGCGGCCGTAGCCCATGCCGAGCCGTCGTTGCAGCAGCGAGGTAGACCCGCTCTGGTTCTGGATGCACAACTCGGCCGCCTTCCGAAAGTCGGGGTCGCGCGCGCCCTCGTCGCCACCGCGCCCGCTGGAATCGTCGCCGTCCAGAGCGGCGCGCGCTTCGGCTTCGCGGGTGCGCACGGTCTCGAGAATATCCGGCTCGTCGGGGCTCATCTCGGCTTCCATCATGAGGCCGGCCGCCGACAGCTCGGCACGACGTCGATCGCGCTGGGCCTCGTACCAGCTCATGAGCTTTTCTGTCTCCTCGCTCGAGAGATACGCGCCCTGCAGGCGCGACGGCTCGCTCTTGCCCGGCGGAATGAAGAGCATGTCGCCGTTGCCGAGCAGCATCTCGGCGCCGCCACCGTCGATGATCGTGCGGCTGTCGATCTGGCTCGCCACCCGGAAGGCGATGCGGCTCGGGAAGTTGGCCTTGATCAGGCCCGTGATGACGTTCACGCTCGGCCGCTGGGTCGCGAGGATGAGGTGGATGCCGATCGCCCGCGCCTTCTGGGCGAGCATCGCGATCGGCGTCTCGACCTCGCCCTGCACCGTCATCATCAGGTCCGCCATCTCGTCGATCACGACGACGATGTAGGGCAGAATACCGCCCTTGTAGACGGTGTCCTCGAACGCCACCTCCTTGTTCCGCGGCGTCTTGAGGGGCACGGCGTCGAGGACTCGACGGTTGAAGTCCTGCAAGTTGCGGCAGCCGTTCGCCGCGAGCAGCTCGTAGCGCTCCTGCATCTCCATCACGGCCCACTTGAGCACCGCGGCCGCGTCGCGATTATCGGTGATCACCTTGTGTCGGAGGTGGGGCAGCGTGTTGTACACCGACAGCTCGACCATCTTCGGGTCGACCATCAGGAAGCGCAGGGTCCTGGGCGTATGCCTGTAGACGAGGCTCGTGATGATCGTGTTCACGCACACCGACTTGCCCGAGCCCGTCGCGCCGGCGATGAGCAGGTGTGGCATCTTTGCAAGGTCCGCGATGACAGGCTTGCCTTCGAGGTCCTTGCCGAGCACGATCGGCAAGCCGGCGCGGGCATTCTTGAAGTCGGTGTGCTCGACGAGCTCCCTGAACCCGACCATCTCGGGTGTCGGGTTCGGGACCTCCACGCCCACGGCGCCACGACCGGGAATCGGCGCGACGATCCGGATCGACGCGGCGCGCATCGCGAGGGCGAGGTCGTTCGACAGGTTGGCGATCTGGCGTACCTTGACCCCTGAGGCGGGCTCGATCTCGTACTGGGTGACGGTGGGGCCCGTCGTCCGATTGACGAGGTTTCCCTCGACCTTGAAGGTGCGGAGGGCGTCCATGAGCTTCGTCCCCATCGCGTCGAGCTCCCGTCGGCCCAGCTCCGCGTTGCGAGTCGGGGCGTAGTTGAGCAGCTCCGTCGGTGGCAGCTCGTCGCTGTTGGCGTCGGGCCGTTCGGTGGCGTCGATCGCCGCCGCGATGCGCTCGTCGCGATTGGGCGGCGCCGGCGGGGTCGGCTCGTCGCCCTTTTTCTTCTTCCCTCGACGACGCGACGCCTCCTCGATCGCCGCGTCCTCCTTGGCATCGGCGTCGGCGGAGGGCGCCGCCTGCATCGCGCGGAGCGGGTCGATCGCCTCGAACTCCTCGGGCGCCGGTTCCATCGCCAGCGCGAGATCCACCACGTCGGCCTTCTTGCGGCGGCGCTTGGGAGGCGCATACGCCTCATCCGCGGGCGCCGCGGCCACGGGCGCGGGCGCGATCACCCGTCGGCCGACGAGCATGCGCACGGGATTCCAGCGCAGTGTCATCGCGGTCAGGGCGCTGGCGCCGAGCGCCACGACGACCCAGGCGCCGAAGGCGCCGAACCACTGACGCCAGTAGTACCCAACGAAGCCACCCCACAGTCCCGCCGCGCGCGAGGCCTCGCCGGCGAGCGGCAGCGTGATCGCGAGCCCGATGGCGATGGGCAGGAGCGCGACCACGCCTGCGAAGAAGATCATCCAGGAGCGGTCAGTCTCGGACTCGAGGCGGCCGAACAGGCGGAGCGCGTGCACCGCGGGCACGGCCGGCACCAGCGCGGCAGCGGGCCAGCCCAGGACGAAGACGAGCGGGCGGGCGAGCCACCATCCCACCCAGCCCACGTTGGTGCGCACCACGGCGCCGGCGCCCGGCGCGGCGACGGCGAGCGTGACGAGCGCGCCGGCGAGGAACACGGCGAAGAGGAGGAGCGCGATGCCGATCAGCTCGCGCTTGAGACCAGTGCTACCCACGGAAACTACCGCTCGCGCTCGGGCCCCAGCTTGGTGATCTGACGGTCCTGGTAGATCGGGATGACCGGGAACGAGTCGACGGCCGCACAGGCCGCCAGATCCCCTTCGAATCCCGCGGCGGCCAGGGCCCGGCCGTGCGCCGCGGTGGCGAAGAGGCGCATCAGGTTGTCGCCGTACTTTCGGTCGATGAGGCTGGCGGCCATGCCGGCGTCGTTCACGTCCACCTCGCCGAGCCGTCGCGAAACATGGTGCACGATCCGGCCAGCGCAGGCAGCGTCCTCCAGCGAGAACTGCCGATCCTGTCCGGCGCAGACGATGGTGATGTCCGCGCCGCCCCGCAGGGCAGCGCGCATCATCGTGCTCACCCCGGAGAGATTGACGTACGAGGCTACCACCACGTCACGCGCCCCCTGCACCGCGAGAAGCGCCTTGGTGCCATTGGTGGTCGTGAGCAGCACCGTTTTGCCCTCGACG
>JBBQYZ010000003.1:0-17966 GCA_038208205.1 Gemmatimonadales bacterium
TCGGCTTCGCGCTTCGCCGCCGGCGCGGCCACGTACGCGTCACGCTCGAAGCAGCGCTGGGCGTCGGCGAGCGACCAGGTTCCCGTATGCACCCGGATTCCCGACAGCAGGCGACAGATCCGGGTCAGGGCGTCGCTCAGCTGCGCCAGGCGAAGTCGCGGATCGCCTTCGCCGAATCCTTCGTCCAGCACCATCTGCTCCGCGTAGTGCGCCCAGCCGTCCTGCCCGGACGACGGCTGCGGAAAGGGATTCAGTCCGATCCAGATGCGCCGGATCTTGCCCGGCGTCTGCCGCATGTAGGTGGAATGGAGCCAGTGGCCCGGCATCGCCTCGTGCGCCGCCGTATTCTCCAGCGAGGCATAGTTGTATCGCTCCAACCACTCCTCCTGCTGCGCGGGAGGGAGGTCGGCGCGCGCATCAGTGATGTAGAAGACGCTGCTGACCGGCACCGGCTCCAGCGGGGGTGACGCGTGCATCGACGCGAAGCCGAGGTCGAAGGGGAGCGCCGGCGCGACGACGACGCGTTCTCCCGGCGGCAGCGACGCGATGCCCCGTGACGACACGAACGCCGTCAGCGAGTCCACGATCCGGCGTGTCGCCGCGACGACGCCGCCGAGCGGCGGGTGATCGCGTCGCACGGCGCGCCAGGTTGCTTGCGGGTCCTCGCCCGGAGCCAGCTCCCCTGCGGCCGTCCGGAACTCCTGCTGCGACTCGAGCAGAGCGCGCTCACCGATCGCGATCATCGTGTCGAGCGGCGTGTCGATCAGCTCCTCGGCACGGTATCGCCGGGCCAGATTCGTTCCGCCGATCCTGACGTCGCCGGTCGCGACGGGGATCACCTCTCGCTCCAGGTACGTGGCGTAGGCGTCGACGAGGGGAATGGCGACGTCCGCCGCGCGGCGCAGGGAGTCGCGCAGGGCGCGGTTCGGATCCGCGGCGAACGCGAGGTCGAGATCCTTGCCGAGCATCTCGCTCGCGCCGCGCATCATCGCGGCGCCGCGCTCGGCGAACAGGCGGGGCGGGTGGCGGACGTTCCGGCGCGCGTCCGTCAGCAGAGCCGGTGTGGCGCGCAGCTTGGCCATGATGCGGCGCATGCGCACCGGTGCCGGTGCGCTCGCCATCGTCATCAGGTCGTGCACGCCGTCGGTGAGCGCGGCCGCGTACTGCATCGGGTTCCGCTGCCAGTTCTTCAGCGTCTCCTGCTCGAGCAGCCAGCCGTCGATGATGCCGAGCAGGATCCGGCGGTCCACCTGCTCGTCGAGGGTGAGGCGGGTGGTGTCGAGCTTCGACTGCAGGAAGGCGCGCTGGCTCTTCAGCGTGGCGATCTCCGCGGCGATCGCCGCGGGGGAGAAGTCCTCGAGCCGGTCGTCGTGCGCGTGGATCCCGTTGCCGGCGGCGATCGAGGGATGCCGGCGCGCGAATCCGTCGAGATAGCGGTCGACGAACGTCGCGAACGCGTCGGGCGGCGCCGGCGAGGTGGCGCCGAGCGGGATGAGGCAGAGCCCGACGGCGAGCGCGCGGGTGAGACGATGCACGGTGGAATCCGGACGGGGAGACGGCGGGACGCGTCAGGGCGCGCGACAAAGCTTTCGCCCGGCATGCGGGTACGCCAGACCTCGGTCGCCGGTTGACAGCGGGTGTGTTGCGTGGCTCTCTACCGGAATGGTGGATGACACGAGTGCCCTGCCCGTCCCCCGCCGAGTTGTCATCGGTCAGGGTGCACATGCCGAGCTGGCCAGACTGCTGCGGGCGCAGCGGAGCGATCTCGAGATCCGGGGGAGCGCATACACCGATGTCACCGCCGACGATCTGTCGTGGGGGGACAGCTACCTCGGGTTCAAGCGTCCTCCGTTGCCGACGATGGGGAACGTGCGCTGGGTGCACTGCACCGGCGCGGGGGTGGATGCCTGGCTCCATCCCGTTGCGCTGCCGGCCGACGTTCTCCTCACGCGCACGTCCGAGCCGTTCGGCCCGTACATCGCCGAGTGGGTGCTCGCGCGGGCGCTGGCCATGCGGCAGCAGCTGCTCGATCTGGCGCGATGCCAGGAGCGACACCAGTGGTCGCCGCGCGAGGTCGGGTACATTCGCGGCTCGCGAGCGGTGATCGTGGGCACTGGGGAGGTCGGCGGCAGCATCGCGCGACTCTTCACGGCGCTCGGCGCCGAGGTGCATGGTGTGTCGCGGTCCGGGGGCGGTGATCCGTCGCTGTTCGCGTCCACGTCGCCCGTATCCGCGCTGCGCCGGCTCGTGGCGTCGGCCGATTGGGTGGTCGCTGCGGTGCCGCTCACGTCGCGGACGCGAGGGCTGATCGGGCGCGACGTGTTGAGCGCGTGCACCGGTGCGGTGCTGGTCAACGTGGGGCGCGGGGAGGTCGTGGACGAAGCGATGCTCGGCGAGGCGCTCGACAACGGCTGGCTGAGCGGGGCGGCGCTCGACGTGTTCGCCGTGGAGCCATTGCCGGTGGACTCCCCGTTATGGGACGACCGCCGCGTGATGATCTCGCCGCACATCGCCGGACTGACGACGGCGGAGGGTGCGGTGGCGGGCTTTCTGGAATGTCTGGCGGAGATCGAGCGGGGGGAGATACCGGCGCGCGTGGTGGATCGGGCGCGGGAGTATTAGGCGGGAGGAGGGCCTACGGCCGTGCCGAGGGCCGAGCTACGGAGGAGCGCATGAGGACGCACCCTGCTCCTCCGTCCGCGGCGTTCACGGGGGACAGCAGCCTGGCGGTAGAGCGCGCATGGGCGACGTCGGGCCCGAGTTGCGCAGGCGGGCGCGGAGGCTGACGCGCGGCGAAGTGCGGCGCGGAGCGTGGTCGTGTCGGCGGCGGCGGTCGGCGAGACTTTTGGCTCGATGTTCTGACGAGGGTGGTGCGACGCTCGGCGCTGCTCGGCTGGGCGTGGTGCTCCTCGCGGGTCTCCTGGGCACACGATCGGCGCGTGGGCGGATCATACGGCGCGGGCTCGCCGCAGAAGCGGCGAACGATCGGCGAGTGGCGCGGGGAAGTCGTGCGAGGGTAATGGATTCTGGTGATGGTACGGAGGGCGGTGCAGATTATACGGCGTCCGAGAGTGCGGATAGCCACGGCTAGGCCGCAGAACGCGGCTGTGCAATTGGCATTAACGCGACAACACGCTTCGTCGTCAGAGAGGATAGGAGAGTGAGTTCCCAGTCCGCACTGGCCCTGCTCCTCTTTGGAGCCTTAGCCGATTGCGCTCGACAGTCGACAGCATCTCCGGCAGAAACGGACAGCGCTCTCGCGCAGTACGTTGCAATGCAGGCCGATTCCGGGGCAGCCGCGTGGAACCGTGGTGACCTTACCGCCTTCCTCGCGCCATACGCCGACTCGGTGGTCGTCGTGTATCCTGCTGGACCTATCGTTGGGCGTGATCGTCTTACTGCTCTTCAACGCGCCAACGTTGCGTGGAACGGAGCTCCGGCCGTGGAGCAGGCCAGCATCGGCACATCCCGGATGCGGCGCATTGGTCCTGATGACGCATTGCAGATCGCAGAAATAGTCCTTCGGCGCGCGACGGGAGACGAAAGGCGATTGTGGGCGACCGTGCTGTGGCATCGCACGGGCGCCGGATGGCGAGTCGTCCATGAGCAGTCGTTCTAGCTTCTCCGCGCGGCGCGCTGACGTACGCTGAACCTGCCGAGCATTTATGGAAGCTCGCTGCGCTCGCACTGTGTTGGATTCGCTCGCAGGTTAGCTAAGGCGTCAGACGCACGACATAGTCATACGAGCGGGAGAATGACTCGGATCGCGATCATCGGTAATGCAGGCGGCGGCAAATCGATGCTCGGCCGGCATCTGGGACGCATGCTGCGCCTCCCAGTGCACAGTATCGACGACGTGCAATGGGGCCCGGGTTGGACCCGAAGGCCCGCTGACCGCCTCGACGAGGCGCATGCCACGTGGCTCCAGCGCGACCGCTGGATCATCGACGGGTGGGGTAGTTGGGCCCTCATCAGCGCCCGTTTCGCCGCTGCGGACACCATCGTCGTCGTCGACTTTCCATTCCGCGTGCACGTGCGATGGGCCCTTCAGCGCCAAGTCGAGGTGGCGCTCGGTTGGAGACGCGACTGGCCCCCCGAAGGCTGTGCCGCCTGGCCGATCACCAAAGAATTGCTTCGGGTGATGCGTTATGTGGACAGGGAGCTGCGCCCGAGCCTACTCGCGCTGGCAAGAGACGCTCGGTTTGCCGATCGCGTCGTGTATCTTCGGTCACCTCGCGCACTTCGGGAGTGAAAGCCAGCATCAGTCGGCGCGGCGTCTAATGAGGCGCTGCGGTTGACGAGCGCACTGCGGAATGACGGGTGCGCCGCCATCTTGATTGAACGCGCTCGCAACTGAGCTGGAGCGTTTGACGCCAAGGAGACATCATGACTGTCAAGCGTATGGACAACGTCGGCATCGTGGTAGAAGACATCGACGCCGCCATCGAGTTCTTCACCGAACTCGGCCTCGAGCTCGAGGGGCGTGCTCCAATCGAAGGAGACTGGGCAGACGGCGTCACTGGATTGCGCGACATGCGCGTCGAGATTGCCATGATGCGTACGCCGGACGGACACAGTCGGCTCGAGATGTCCCGATTCCTCGCGCCGCCGGTGGTCGCCGATCACCGCAGGGCCCCGGTGAACGCTCTCGGTTACCTACGCGTCATGTTCACCGTGGAGGACATCGACGATACGCTCGCCCGGCTCGGCAAATGCGGCGCGGAGCTCGTCGGCGAAGTGGTTCAGTACGAGGACACGTATCGGCTCTGCTACATCCGGGGCCCCGAAGGAATTCTCATCGGGCTTGCCCAAGAGCTCGGGTAGCAGACTTCCCGATGAGTACTGAGCACCCACAAACCGCACTGAACACCCGCGTCGCCTCCGGCGTCTGACTTGTCGTTGGAGCGGACTTCGCCCGTTCGCCTGCCGGGTGGTACCATGAGCAGCAGCTGAACATGGCGTTAGCGGATTCGACGCTCGATCGGGCCCATAAGCGTTTGCCTCCAGGTACTCTCGGCAAAGAGACATCCGAAATCGCCGGCCTCTCGCCTGCGGCGCAATCGAACTTAGGATTCGGGCTCACGGTGCCTGCCGCTCCCGGCACACGCGGCGAGCGCATATCGGATGGACGGTTCCGGGGCCTTCGGGTGTCTTCCCGCAGTCGTCTAGCAAAAGTTGCAGCTGACAAGCACTTTGCGGATGCGACGTTGTCGCAATGGTGGTAGCGTGCGTGCAGCTGAACTAAGGCGGTTAGACGGACATGAAGTTGGAGGAAACGATGAGAACTCATCTTGGATTGATGCTAGTTGTGACACTCAGTGCGTGTAATCACGCGCCGAGTAATGCATCGCGAGCGACAGAGTCGTCTCCACTGCGCACGGCACAAGCGTCCGCCATGGACTCGGCGACGATCGCGCGCCTTTGTCTGCGGCCCGACAGCGTCCGTACGGGCCGTGCGCCATGCGTCCTGAAGGATCAATCACGATCCCCATCGCTGCGTCAGCCCGATCCGCCGGCGTCGCCTCCGCGGTAAGGATTTCGCAGCGTCCGTCTAAAACGAACGCTGAAGCTGTCGGGCGTTGGGCGGACACTACCCTGTGGTGCGACGACGGTACTATCCGTCAACCTTTTGCGGCGGGGGCCCGGCTATGGTGAACCGATCGTCCCGATCAGGCACCACGTCCTTCCGTGGCTTGCGTCGTGCGGGCGTCGGCGCCCTACTTCTCGCGGCCACCCGGCTGCCGGCGCAGGCGCCGCGACCGGCGATGCCGGACTCGGTCCGCGGATACATCCGCGACGCGATGGCCGCCTTCCGCGCGCATTCGGTCCACCGCACGGAGGTGGACTGGCCGACGCTCGAGGACTCCGTCATTGCTCAATCGGCCGGCGCTCAGCGGCCATCCGACACGTGGCGCGCGCTGACGTGGGCGCTGCGGAACGTTGACCGTCATAGCTTCCTTCTCCCCCCGCCGGATAGGATGACGGCACTGACTGGCGGAATGATGCCCTCGCCGCCGCCGCCGGGGCGCCGACTCGCAGCGGCGTTCGAGCCGAGGGGCCCGTCCGACGGGCTCCTGGACGGCCGGATCGGGGTCGTCGTGGTTCCGCCGCACTCCGGACGCAACCGCTCCGCGTATGTGGATTCGCTCCAGGCGCGGATCGGCGCCCTCGACAGCGCCGGTGCGTGCGGCTGGGTGATAGACCTGCGAGAGAACACCGGCGGCAACATGTGGCCGATGCTCGCCGGCGTGGGACCGCTGCTTGGGGGCGAGATGGTTGGCTCCTTCACAAACAGCCCGCCCGGGGCGGGGTGGCACTACCGGGACGGCCGGAGCTGGCAAGGCGACAGCACCTCCTCCGCTGAGGTGGAGGGCTGGGGGAGCACCCCGCCCCGCCTTGTCAGAAACCCAGCCGCCCCCGTCGCGCTACTCGTCGGACGCAAGACGGCGAGCTCCGGCGAGATGACGCTGCTCGCGTTCCTCGGCCGGCCGTCCGTGCGCAGCTTCGGCGATTCCACGGCGGGATACACCTCGTCGAACACGAACATTCCGCTCCGCGACGGTGCGACACTGATCGTCACCTCGTCGTACCCGCGCGACCGGCGGGGCCGGACCTATCCGATCAGCGTGAGCCCGGATGAGTTCGTGCCGCCGAGTGACAGCGCGGGGAGCGACGCTCCGCTCCGCCGTGCGGTGGCGTGGCTGCGCCAGCAGCCAGCCTGCGCAGAGAGACGGTGACCAACGGGCGGGCCCTGCGCGCCGCGGCCCAACGTGCGCTGCCACTGACAAGCGATCTGCGGATTTGCGCCTGCTTCGCAGGCGCTTCTTATTTGACTCGCTTGCAGTTGAGCGTGTGGCGTTACGCGGAGCACAACCGTCCAGGAGATTCAACGATGCGTCACATCGCGCTGTCAGTATTGCTCTTTGGGCTCGCTGGCGATGTCGCAGCGGCACAGCGGCCCGACACGGCGGCCGTGATTCGCGCCCCTGTCATTGCGCGCCGAGTACCTGGCGCGGCCAAGCGCGCGGCCGAGAAGCGGCGCCGGCGCTATGACTTCATTCCGGCGCAGATTGTGAACTCGACGTTTCTGCCGGAGAATGCGCAAACCGCCGGCACGACACTCCTGACGTCCGATGATGAGCAGACGAACTATATGTTGATCCGTCGCAGCGTATCGAGCAAGCCGGAGGTCCACGCGCGCTGGGACGACATGGTGATGGTCCGTTCGGGAACTGGCGCGATCGAGATGGGCGACAGCCTCGTGGCGAGCACGTATCGCGCACCGGGTGAGCGCGCGGGCGGCAGGATCACGAAGAGCTATCGGATCGTCGTCCGCGCCGGTGATCTCGTGCGCATTCCTGCGGCCGTGCCTCACGCATTCATCGTTGCAGGGACGGAGCCCTTGGAGTACCTGTTGATCAAGCAGCGCAGGCAGGGGCTACCGATTCGTTGGTTCGGCGAACAATAGTGCCTCGCGGTGTAAGCGCGTTGCGCGCGCAGTTGGATGGCCCGCAGGTGAGTTGAAGCGTCTAGCCGGACGCGTGAATTGACTGGCTCTGGTCGGGCGACCATCGTTGAACGATGACAGTCCGCGACGTGGTTCGGCGACACTGAACAGCATCCTCGAGCAGGCGGGGCTCAAGTCATGACCGCCATCGGAGGACTTTCGAGATGAGTCGCTATCTGATCGTGATCGAGGAAACGCCGGGCGGTTTCTCGGCCTATTCTCCCGACGTTGCCGGGTGCGTCGCCACCGGTACGAGTCGGGCCGAGGTTGAGCGCATCATGCAGGATGCGCTCGAGTTCCATCTGGACGGACTCCGCGAGGACGGACACCCGATACCGCCGCCAAGCACCTCGGCGGCGTACGTCGACGTGGCCGCGTGAGGGCGCCGTCTAACGAGGTGCTGCGGCCGACGGGGGTTCTTTCTGTTGACACTTCCACCTCACTGGCCATGGGGTGTCACGATGCCCGGAGCAGGGCCACGCACGGAGCAGAAGTACAGTGATGAGGTCACACTCACGGCGGTGCGACTGAGTCACCAGCCAGGCCTTGCCGGCTCTGTGCGACGAGCAGATCGGGCACGCCGCTCTGGCTAATGCACGGTGGTCGCCTCGCGGCTTCACCCAGGCGACATCGAGCTGGCGACCCGATCCGATTCTGTCCAACTTCTCTCAAATCGCCAGATACGAGGCGGCGAGGAACATCACGGTACGACGGGCACGCGGGACATGCGAATTCGGTATTCACGCTTGAGCAGCTACTGTGCGCTCTCACTGTCGGCGGCCATCGCCTGCCACGCGGCCCCCCTGCGTCCGCCGCGGGCCAGCCTGACGCCCCCAGCCCGCGAGCTGCGCCTCACTCGGGACCTCTCACTCGTCGGCATCCACTGGATTATCGAGATCCGTGAAGGGGTGGGTGGGCGCCCTGCGACCGGAGGTATGCGGGCGACGACCGGCGATGGCAACCGGCGCGGGGTCGAGCGCGAGTTCGGCTGCGAGACGCGAGCGACCGACCAAGATTGGGGCCCCTGGGCCTGCACCGTCCCGTTTCTTCGCGGGGCGCCCGACTGGGCGGCGGCGCTCGCCCGACTGGACGCGCTGGGTATCATGGCGCCGCCGCGGGACGTTCCACCGCCGGACCGTGAGCGCGGGCGACTACCGGTCTGCAAGGACGGCACGCCGTGGTCCCTTGAAGTGCGCGTGGGTGGCGTGCCCGCGGTGCGGGATGGCCAGCGCTGCAGACCGTCCAGCCCACACCGCGCCGCGTTCGAGGCGGGCGTCGACTCAGTACTCGACGCCGTCGTCGCCGCGGCGAGCGCGCCTTGACGTCTCGCTGCGCCCGCGCGGCAACGTATCGGTGCGCCGTCGCTCAACGTGGCGCGGCAGCCGGCGGGCGGGTAGGAGCATCCGGAATCGCCCTGCTGGGCATCCTCGTATACTCGGCCGCGTACCGCGCGCTCGGCGTCCGCCGGTGAGCTGGGGCGATAGGCGGCGACCCATCACATCTGAGCCTCCGGTATGCGTACTTGCTCCCTCACGGTTCTCGCCATGGTGATCTTCTCCGCAGCATGTGCGACGCAGCAGCACTACGACCTCATGTCGGCGCCCGCGCTCTGCGACACCGTACCGTCGTCGATTCGCGCAGGGGAGCCAACTGGCGGAACGCTTCCCTCCGGCGTGCGAGCCACCGCAGACTCTGGCACCGTCATCGGTACGGTCGTCGAACTCCGAACGCGGCGCCCACTGTCAGGCGCAACGGTGACGCTCCACCAACCGACTGCGGCCGTGCCAAGCGTTGCATCAGCTGTCGTCGGTGCACCGACCGATATCGCCGGCAGTTTCGTTCTGCGGGTTCGCGCACCGGCAACCTATACGCTCGCAGTGCACCGCATTGGCTATCGGCCGCGTACTCAATCGATGAGTTTCCGCGCGGGCGCCATCGACACCGGTCACATCGAACTTCAGTACGAGCGGTGCGTTGGTTATTAGCGCTGCGCACCCGCGCCCTTCCGTTTTGCTGCAACTGACAGGCGCGAGTTCTACGGAAGCCATTGCGGTTAAGTGGCTGGATGGCGCCCAGACGAGCATATCTGTGGGCCGCTGGCGAGTAGATCGCTTGCAACTGAGCTTTGGCGTCAGGTAGCGCGCAGCCTTCGGTCGATCGCCTGTCCCTCTTGCCCTCGCCTCGCGTGGCCCCTCGTCGCCTCCTCCCAGCACTCGGACTCCTCGTTCCAGCGCTCCTCGCCGCGCAGTCTATGCCGACGGACCCGCCCAGCCCCGACGGCAGGCGTCTGGCTCTGGGGGTCGACACTCTGGCTGTCTATCTGGTTCGAGGCGTCGATACGACGGCCACCGGGCTGATCGTCGATGCGGTAAGTGTCGGTGAGGCTGGCGGGCGGTCCGTCCTCCAACGGGTGTACGAGACGCGCGATCAGGTCCTCGGTAGCCGGCTTGACTCGCTAACCGACGAGCTGACAACTCTCGCGCCAGTGCGTCACCGAAGCCGGACCAGCCGGAGCGTGGCGTTCCTGGAGTTTCGCCCGGGGCGCGCCACCGGGATGCTTCACATGCCGAATGGAGACTCGCTCGTGGTCGATGTCCAGTTGCCGGCGGTTGTGTTCAATAGCTCGAGCTTCGACCTGGTGCTCCGAGCCTCGCCGTTGGCAGAGGGCTGGCGAGCCGAGATCCCGGCGTTTCTGCCGAACATCCGCGGGGTCGTGACCCTCCACGCACGAGTAGCGGGTCAAGAGGCGGTCCAGGGCGTACCCTGCTGGCGCGTGGAGGCGGAGTTCACCGGTACACCTGTGACCTTCTGGATCACGCGAGATGGCCGGAAGCTGCGTCAGCAAGCGATAGTTGCACTTGGGCAGCGCGAGTGAGGCGCCGACGTCTAGCGTGTCGTTACAGCTCTCAAGTGCCGTTTGCAGCCGCTCGCGGCACCCGTCGAGCTCTCGCCGAAGCCGCCGGGTAGTTGTACCTTCGAAGCCCTGCAGCTGAACTCCAAGGCGTTATGTGGCACTCACGAATAGTGAGAGGAATGAGGAACGTGCGAATCAGCAGTCGGGCTTGCAGTCGCTTTGTCTTGATGGGATTGGCCAGCCTGATCAGCTGTACGGCGCCGCTTCACGGCGTCATGCCGCCGGGAATGGCCGATGTCGCACCAACGGGATTCCCTGCGCGATGCTCCGTGGGCGAAGTGGAAGTGATGCTGCTCGGGACAGGGCACTTCGCCGGGAGCAGTGGTGACCCCGTGAAGCAACCGCTCGAGGACGTACTCACTCCCGCGCGGCAGGCCCAGCTCGCGGATCTCGCTGAGCATCTCGCGCGTTGGGCGCCAGAGCAGATCGCGGTCGAGTGGACGACGACGTTCGCCGACTCTACCACGGCTCGTTATCAACGCTATGTACGGGGCGAGCCGACTCAGAGTCGTGACGAGGTCGTTCAGGTGGCATTTCGCCTCGCCAGACGACTTGGTCACTCGACCGTCTTTCCGATCGACTATCAAATGGGTGTAGGTAACGACTCCATCGAAGCATTGTTCGCGCGTCGTCCAGAATTCAAGCACCGGATGGACAGTCTGCAAACCGAGCTGCAGCGGACTGCTGACGCATCAAGCGCCTGGCTTCACGCCGCGACGATAATCGAGCAGTTACGTGCAACCAACACCGAGCCGGCGCTGCATGGGGGTAACTCACTCGGGATGTTCGGCAGCCTTCTGGCGGCTGGTGAGGGTGCGAACTATGGCGGCCCTCAGCTTCTCGCGCGATGGTACGAACGGAACTTCCGAATGGCACATAATCTCACGCGTGTTCTGCGACCCGAAACGAAGCGTGTTCTCATTCTCGTCGGGTCGGGTCATGTGCCACCGCTCAGGAATATCCTCGATGAGTCACCAGCGTTCTGCCCTGTCAGCCCGCTCCCGTACCTCCAGTGAGCCACGACGGGCGTGCTGATAAACCAGCAAAGCGCGCCCGCGCGACATCCGCCAAGCGCAGCACCACGACGGGCGACGCGGTCGACGGCTTCACGGACGAGGAACGCGCCGCGATGCGGGAGCGCGCCCAGGAGCTCAAGGCCGCGAAGCGATCGCGCACGGGCGACGGGCGCGGAGAGAGCGACGCGAGCGCCGTGCTCGCCAAGATCGCCGCGATGGCGCCACCGGATCGCGCCATGGCCGAGCGACTCCATGCGATCATCACGGCCAGCGCCCCAGGCCTCGCGCCGAAGCTCTGGTACGGGATGCCCGCGTACGCGATGAATGGCAAGGTCGTCTGCTTCTTCCAGGACGCACAGAAGTTCAAGACGAGATACGCCACGCTGGGCTTCAGCGACGAGGCGACCCTCGACGACGGCAACATGTGGCCAACGGTCTTCGCGCTGAAGAATTTGACCGCCGCCGACGAGGCGAGGATCGGTGCGCTCGTGAGGCGAGCAGTAGGCGGATGATCACGTGTTCGCGATTGCAGTCAGCCATCAGAGCTCGTGGCGTCCGCAATGCGCTCGCCGCCGTCTGACGAATCGTTGCAGCTGAGAAGGCCGCTGCCGATCGCCGGCGGACGCGCTCACGGGCGACGGCGCTGAGCGAGGCACGTGTGATACGCGTGCATCGCTCCGGCAGCGGTCGCGTGTGCAGCCGCCGCCGCCGCGGGATCGCCGGCCGCAGCGCCAGCGGCGGCGAGCGCCGCGTGCGCCCGGCCCACGTCAGCCGTGCACGTCGCATCCCCGAGCCCTCGGCCCAGCCCGAGACGCGGCACGTGCGGAATGGGTGGCGGCTGCAGCAAGGCGCAGCCGCTGAGCACGAGCAGCCCGAGCCCCGCCGCCAGAGCAGCCCCAACCGCCGATCGAGTCGACTCCCGTGCTACCATAGATGGATTCTCCAATGTTGGTGTCGGCCGAACGCCCCTTCTCTGGAGCGGATATTTGCCGTCGCCCTGCTCGATCACTCTCGCTCGGTCGGTGATGGGTCATCTCGATGATACGGTACGATCGAGGTGGTGGGGACGGCTATCGAGATCCTGCGCGAGAAAGTCTGCCGCGCCGGTACCCGAGCAGCTATATGACAGAAGGATGCCCGGCGGAGTGTCAGATTCATGTGATGCCTCACGACGAGGCCAGGAGATCTCGACACGCTGCGCTAGCTCATGCATCTCTCAACGGAGGAGACGAACAGGATGAAGCATCTCTACGAACCGGTGGTGGTCGACGAAGTGCGCCAGCGCATCGCCCGGCTGCGGCCGGACAGCGCGCCGCTCTGGGGCCGCATGAACGCCGCGCAGGCGTTCGCGCACCTCGCGCTCGCGATGGAGAACGCGCTCGGCGACAGTGTCCTCCCACGCCACCCGCTCGGCCGGCTGATCGGCGGCTACGTCAAGCGCTCGATGCTCGTGAAGGGAAAGCCGATGGGGCGGAACGCGAAGAGCCACCCCAGCGTGATCGTCCACGACGAGCGGAACTTCGACCTGGAACGGCAGCGACTCCAGCGGACGATCGACCGCTTCGCGAGCGGGCCGCCGGCGTGCACGCGGTATCCGCACTTCTTCTTCGGTAACATGACGCCTCAGGAGTGGTCGACGTTCATGTACATCCACCTCGATCATCATCTCCGCCAGTTCCAGGCGTGACATCCCGGCCGCGACGGACCTCCGGCGAACCTCCTTCCCCGCTAACGGCGGACCCCGCCTTTCCTTCGGCGGAGAGCTACGCCAACGAGCCGGTGCGATATCCACCCCTCGTCGTCGTGGACGTGGCAGCAGAGCAGCGCGCCATCACCGACGACTATCGCAACGTGGTGTTGAGCCAGGTCAACACGAGCTGCCTGCGTCTCGCCGTGCTGCATGGCGAGTATCGCTGGCATCGGCACCCGGGCTCCGATGAGCTGTTCCTGGTGGTGGAGGGTCGCTTCGAGATCGACCTCGCCGACGGGCGAACGTTGACGCTCGCTCCGTGGCAATCCGTCGTCATCCCCGCCGGGACGGTGCACCGCACGCGCGCCATCGGGCGCACGGTGAATCTCACCGTCGAGGCGCTCGGCGCAGAGACGGTGTTCGTCGACTGATCAGGCCGACTCGCTCAGTCGTGGAGCAGCGAGCGTACGGTCGGCTCCAACCGGAGTGCCCGTGGTTCGCGAATCCGCGAGTTGAGCTCGACGCTGACCGAATCGCGCCAGAGAGGAACTGTCGCGAGGCATCGCCGCCACGCGGTGCGTGGCGCACGGCGAATGAAGGCGGTCACGGTGCCCGAGTTGCGATCCGCGTGTCGTCGGCGATCCAGTTCACCTCCCACGTCTTGCCACCGTCGTCGGAATAGGCTTGCTCGAAGTGGCACGAGGTGGGAGTGACGTCGGAGATGACGAAGCGCACGAGGATCGCGCGGCCGTTGAGCGGCTCCTGGTCGTAGAACTCTCCTCGCCCGTTCCTGAACTCGCCGATGGTGGGCTGCGCAAGCCGGCCATCGGCGGCGTTGGCGAAGTTGAGGGTCCACTGATGCGACTCAGGATCGTACAGCCGCAGGCTCAGCCCGTCGAAGTGGCCAGCTGGCCCGTCCATCACCAGCTCGACGAGATTGGCGTGGCCGCCCCACACTTTGCGCACGACCGTGGTGCCGTCGTAGTCCACCCACGTGGTGGAGCCGGTGAGGGGACGCAGGCGTCGCTTGACGTGCGTCTTCCAGGTGCCGATCTCGAAGTCGAAGTCGTGGCTCCCGTCGCGTGGTGGCGCGGCACGCACGGCCCGTGATCCAGTCGTGAGCCGCGAGGGGGCGATCGCCGCGAACGCGCTCAGGGCGCAGAGCGACACGCCGACGCCCAGTCGCATCGCGGTCACGGCTTCGGCTGGCTCGATGGGGGCACCATTCCCCGGAGCCGCATGTAGGTCACGATGTTCCCGTAATGCTCGTTGTCGTGCCATGCGTTCAGCATCAGCGTGTACAGACGCGTGCCCGGCGTGCCGAACCCGTTGGCGACCCACGTCTTCTGCGCTTCTTTGCTCAGCGGCTTCATTCCCTCGGCGTCGGACATGGCGTACGCTCGCGCGCAGAGGGTGTTCGACTCCTTCAGCGCGGCGACGAGCGCGTCCTTCGACGTGGGCGTGGTCTCGACGGGCGTCTTGCCGAGCGCCATGGCGCAGATGAGCTGCTGCGCATTGGCGACGTGTCCGACGACCTGGCCGAAGCTGCGCACGTCCGGAGTCGGCTTGAAGGCGTAGGCGGAATCGGGCATCTGCTCGGCGGCGGCGAGCACGTAGCCGCTCGCGATCGACCAGAGGGTGCGGGTGCCGGCGACGGCCGACGAGTTGCCGGCCCTGGAGCGGCTGGCCTGGGCCGGGGACTGTGCCGCGACTGGCAGCGCGACGCAGAGCGCGAGGATCGTGAACGTCTTCATGAATTGGGGGAAGTGAGGGCGCCCACGAGCGGGCTGGGTAGGGTCGGAAGAGGGACGGTGCCGCCGGCAGGAGACAGGGGGCGCCGCGAGATGGCATTCATGTCGAGGTCACGCGCAGGGACGCGTCGCGATGCCGAGATCGCTGACGCTGTCGGAAGTGGCATGCGACGCACGTCGCGAGACCAGAGGTGCTCCTCGAGCCGAACCCGTTCGCCGATGAACGGCAAGGAGCGTTGCCGTTGGCGATCGTCGTTGAATGGACGGGCGAGCTGCGACATGGCACGTCATGGCACGTTGAGTTGCGATTCATGGCGCGCGGCACGACGCGGTGCGGCAGCACGGCAGCGGACCTCCTATGACTACGAATGGGGTGGTATCGTAGCCAGCGCCAATTCTGAATCGCTAGACCATGCCACTTCATGATCGCTGACTGTCGCTCGAGCCGCGCGCAGCGCGCGGCTCACGATCCCACCCCGTTTTCGCTCGCGGTATCCGCAGGGGTCGCACTCGGGAACCGCAGCCGTCGCGTAGTCCCGCGTGACAGGGGGACCGCCGCAGGCGGCTCCCGTGACTCCGTCTCAACGCGCGAGGAACCAACCCACGCGAAGAGCGGAGGCCAGCCCAGTCATGAGCTCCAGGCCGCTGCGCTGGCTTACATGATGTATCGCCGCTTGATGCGAACGTCCTGGCCCGACATCGGACCTTCGCCGAACGAGTGGAACACCACGGTCGGCTGGAGCGCCGTTCGAATCATCTTCACCGACTCCCTGAAGTCCTGATTCACCGCCGCCAGCTCGCGCAGCACGTCCGCGGTCGCGGCATCGCGGTCGACTGGTAGCGTGACGCCGCGCTCCATCTCGAGCCACAATTCCAATCGCTTGTTGGCGTCGGCGTCCTCGTACGGGTGCAACGCGAAGTTGGCCACGGCGCCCATCGTCGGCGCCAGACGCAGGAGCACGTGCTGAACATCCTCCGGCGTGATCTTGCATCCGTAGAACGCGACCGACGAATCCTGCCGGCCCCAATGGAACATCACCGGCAGCCCCACCCTGAGACCCATCGCGTCAGGTTTCAGCCCGTGATCTCGCAGGATCGGCTCCAGCTCGGCCACCGTTCGCACCACGCCGCGATCGTGAATGTTGTAGCGAATTCGCGGACTGACGTTCTCCAACCGATTGAGCGTGAACAACAGACTGCGCTCGGCGTCGCTCTCCACGTACTCCATCAGCGGGTCGTACTGGAAGACCATCGGCAGCCCCTCGCTTCCATAGATGTCGCCGCCCAGACGCTCGTTCGATACGATCGACTCCCGCAATGCCATCGTGAACGGCGTCTCGACCGCCAGGTTGATCTCGAGGTCGGAGGCTCCGAAGCAGGAGATCGTCGTCCGGAAGCGCTGGTTGAGCGCCGCGCGCAACGGCTCCGACATACCTTCGCCTCCGACGATGGCCGAGACATGGTACGGCCCCCAATCGAAGTCGGCCGAGTCGACCAGTGACTTGAGAAAGGGCGGGTAGCCGGCGATCACGTACTTGTACTGCGGCCCGAACAGCTCGAGCGTCGCGAGCGCCTTGGCGGCGTCGGGTCCGATCGACTTGACGAGGCACCGTTCGACGAGCGACATCGACACGTTCATCCCCGTCGCCCACGGCCCGAGCGCGAAGCAGTTGAGGAGGATGAAGCCATCGTCACCCAGCGTGGCGCGGGTCGAGTACTGAATCAGTCGCCGCGTCGCCGCGCGCTCAGCAGCGCCCCTCACCCAGTTCGTCGCGGTGCCGCTCGAGCCCGATGACTCGTCGATCACCGCGTCGCGCATCGGGAGTCGGCCGCCCTGGCAGAGCATCTCGATCGGCCATTGGGTGATGTAGTTGGCCTTGTCCATCGGTGGGATCTCTTCGAAGCCACGCGGATCGGTCGCCCCATGCCTGGCCAGGAACTCCCGGTATGCCGGCACATGGCGCCGTGCGTTGTAGAACGCCGCCGCAGCGCGGTGGCGACTGATCCATTGCCTCGTGGTGCCGATCATCCCGGGAGCAAAGAGCACGCGGTAGGCGAGCCACGACGCGTTCGTCGCGCCCCCGGTCTTGCTCGCCACGAATCCGAACGCCCGGTCGAAGATCTCGTTCATAGGAGAATGGACTCGAGTCGTGGCGCCCTCGGCGGAACGTCACTGTATCCGACGCGCATCGCCAGCCAGCAGTCGGTCACGCCGAAACGTTGCGCGATCCTGGCCGCATAGACGGGGTTGGTGAGCATCGACCCCATCGGGTGCATGTAGACCCCGTGCCGAGCCATCTCGACCCAGACGTCGAAGAGCGCGCGGCCGGCGCCGACGAGGTCCGGCCAGGTCGTGAACGGACCACAGAGCAAGGCGATGTGGCGGGTTCCGCGCTGCGTCTTCAGGTACTGATGCGCGGCGATGGGGCGGATGATGGGAAGACGGAAGACTCCAGGACTGTCGAACGCCGTCCTGATCTGGATCGCGCTCTGGTTCAGGGGCTTCTCCCAGAGGCCGTCGCCGAATTCGGGCGTCGGCCCGGTCCGATACCAGCGCCTGATCTCCTCGCGCTCGCGCGTAAGGCCGAGATTGTCGATCAGCGCATCGACGTTGAGGCGTAATGTGGCGTCGACGATGGCGCGGTCGTGGTATTCCAGAAAACGTTGTCCGTGCGACGCGGCGATTCCCTGCAGCGCCGTCCAGATCTGCGGTTCGACGATGCGATCGTGATAGGGGATGCGCGATGTGCGGCGAACGTCGAGGAGGCTCGCGTCGCTCGACGGCTCGGTGTGACCGACGATCGTCGCCCTACCGAGCGTGGTCGGCCCTGAAGCGCGGTGCAATTCCGCGACGTCGACCGATTGCGCCGGCGTGATCGTGACCTGGACGCCAAAAGTCTTCGCCGACATCTCGATCGCCGCCGAGAGGATGCCGAACGCGCTCGCCACGTAGAGGTTGCCGTGATCCTCCTCCGGTAAGAATCGCTCGCGAAGCCCGACGATGTCGGCGGTCCTGGGATCGAGAGGCCGAATCCGGAACGGCTGCGTGTTGTGAGGCGTCGGCGCCAGCCGAGCGAGACCATCGATG
>JBBQYZ010000004.1:0-16803 GCA_038208205.1 Gemmatimonadales bacterium
GCCGGCCCGAGCGAGCTGCTCGTGCTCGGCGACGAGTCCGCCGACCCGATGCTCGTGGCGCGCGAGCTGCTCGCGCAGGCCGAACACGATCCGCTCGCCGCCGTGGCCGCGGTGATGACGAGCGAGCCGCTGGCCGATGCGGTCGCCGCGGAGCTCGCGCGCCAGCTCGACGCCCAGCCGCGCGCCGAGATCATCCGCGCCGCGCTCCGCGCGCAGGGTGCGGTGCTGTGGGCTCCATCGCTCGACGAGGCGATCGCCTTCGCCAACGCGTACGCCGCCGAGCACCTGCTGCTCGTCGTCGCCCCACTCGAGCGCACGCTCGCGCGGCTGCGGAACGCCGGAACCGTGTTCGTCGGGCCGGCCGCGTCGGTGGCGTTCGGCGACTACATGACCGGCGCGAACCACGTGCTGCCCACCGGGGGGCTCGCGCGGTCGTACTCGGGGCTCTCCACGCTCGACTTCGTGCGCTGGACGACCTACCAGCGCGTCTCCCCCGCCGCGGCGGCACGGATGGCGGACGATGTCGGCATCTTCGCCGACGCCGAAGGGCTGCCGGGTCACGCCGCGGCGGCGCGCGCCTGGCGGGGGGAGGTGGTCGCGTGACAACGGACCCCACGATGCCGGCCGCCGCACTCGCCCGCGACGCCGTCCGCGCACTGCCGCTCTACGCGCCCGACCTCGCGACGTGCGCCGTGGACGTGAGCGACAACACGAACCTGTGGGGAACGTCGCCGGCGGCGCGGCGCGCGATCGAGCAGGCGCCACCCGCCGCGCTGTCGCGCTACCCGTCGCTCTACTCCACGCCATTGCGCGCCGCGATCCTCCGGTATGCGGGATTGCCCGAGGGCGCGGGCATCGGCGTCGTCACCGGCTGCGGCTCGGACGACGTGATCGACGCCACCATGCGCGCGTTCGGGGCGGCGGGAGACGCGATCGCCTTCTCGGGTCCGACCTTCTCCATGATCCCCACCTTCGCGCGGCTCAACGGCCTCTCGCCGGTGGAGATCCCCCTCGGCGCCGGCTACGACGTTGATGCCCAGCGTCTCGTCGACCAGCGCGCGAAGATCACCTACCTCTGCACGCCGAACAACCCGACCGCCACGGCGCTCTCGCGTGCGGCGGTGGAGTACGTCGTGACGCACGCGCGCGGCGTCGTGCTGCTCGACGAGGCGTACGCCGAGTTCGCGCCCGAGACGTTCGTCGATCTGGTCGCCCTGTCGGAGCGCCTGCTCGTGACGCGCACCTTCAGCAAGGCGTTCGGGCTGGCTGGACTGCGCGTGGGGTACGGCGTGGGGCACACGGCGCTGGTAGGCCTGGTGGAGCGCGCGCGCGGGCCGTACAAGGTGAACGCGCTCGCCGAGCGCGCGGTCCTCGCCGCACTCGGCGACTCCGAGGATGCCATTGGCTGGGTGCGCGCGCACGCGGCGCTCGCCGTCTCCACGCGGCAGCGGCTGTCGGACGAGCTGGTGAAGCTGGGGCTCGTCCCGCTGCCTTCGGCCGCGAACTTCGTGTTCGTGCCCACGCCGCGCGCGCGCCTGCTCGCGGGGCGGCTCCGCGCCCGCGGCGTGTTGGTGCGCGCGCTCGGTGGACTGTCGCGCGACCTGCCGGCGCTCGCCGCCTCCGATGGTGAGGCGCTGCGGATCGGCGTGGGGCCGTGGGACGCGATGCAGACAGTCGTGGACGCGCTGCGCGACGCCTTGCGCGACGCCTTGCGCGACGCCTTGCGCGATGCGCAGCGCGAGGCGATCGCATGAGAGTCACGATCTTCGACTACGGGGCCGGCAACCTGCACTCGCTCGCCAAAGCGCTCGAGCGCGACGGAGTGGAGGTGCGCGTCGAGACCGATCCGGCGGCTGCAGTGGACACCGACGCGCTCGTGCTTCCGGGAGTAGGCGCCTTCGGCGCGGCCGTCGAACGCCTGGCGCCCGGCCGTGATGCGATGCGCTCGGCGATCGCCGGAGGTCTGCCGACGATCGGCATCTGCCTCGGCATGCAGCTCCTGTTCGACGCCAGCGATGAGGGCGCGGGGGCAGGGCTCGGGGTGATTCCCGGGCGCGTCACACGACTGCACGCCGTGCGCGTGCCGCAGATCGGGTGGAACGCGGTCGAGCCGGCGGGAGACGATTCATTGTTCGCCCGCGCGCCCCTGCCGATGGTCTACTACGCCAACAGCTACGTCTGCCGTCCCGATGACTCGCGCGTCGTCACGGCGTGGACCCAGCACGAGGGCGACCGGTTTCCGGCGGCGGTCCGCGTGGGCCGGACGGTGGGGGTGCAGTTTCATCCCGAGAAGAGCTCGAGCGACGGCGTGCGCTTCCTGCACGCCTTCCTCGATGCAGCGCGCACCACGCCGGACCGTGGGCGGATGACGACGAGAGTGGGAGGAGACCAGTGATCGCCATCCCGGCGGTGGACCTGCGCGACGGTGCCTGCGTGCAGCTGGTCGGCGGCGAATACCAGCAGGAGCGCGTGCGGCTCGACGATCCGATCGGCGTGGCGCGGTCGTGGGAGAACTACGGCTTCCAGCGCCTGCACGTCGTCGACCTCGACGCGGCGACGGGAAAGGGCAATAACGCGCAGGTGGTGCGGTCGCTGCTCGACCAGTCGGGGATCGCGGTGCAGGTTGGCGGCGGCGTACGCTCGGGTGAGGGGGTTGCGGAGCTGCTCGAGGCGGGCGCCACGCGAGTGATCGTCGGGACCCGCGCGCTGGAGGAGATGGAGTGGATCTCGGAGCTCGCAACGCGGCACCCGGGCGAGATCATCGTCGCCTGCGACGTGCGCGAGCGGCGCGTCACAACCCGTGGGTGGACGCGCACGCTGCCAGTGGACATCCTCGACGTGGTCGAGGAGCTCAACGGGCTGCTCCTCGGTGGTCTGCTGGTCACGGCGGTGCACCGCGAGGGGCAGATGCAGGGCACCGACTTGCCGCTGATGGAGGATGTGGCCGAGGCGTCGAACTTTCCCGTGCTGGCCTCGGGCGGGGTGGCGACGATGCAGGACCTGCGCGCCCTCGAGTACCGCGGGCTGGCCGGCGTGGTGATCGGGATGGCGCTCTACACCGGCGCGCTCGATCCCTTCGTCGTGGCCGGCGAGTTCGGCGAATGAGCGCGCGGCGATTCACCGAGACCTACGCACGGAGGGCACGATGAGCGTCGTCGTTCGGGAGACGAAGGAGACTACCATCCGCTGCGAGCTCACCCGCGGCAGCGGCCGGGCGACGGTCGCCACTGGGCAGCCGTTCCTCGATCACATGCTCGTGGTGTTCGCCCGCTACAGTGGGCTCGACGTGTCGGTCCAGGCCACGGGTGATCTGCCACATCACCTGATCGAGGACGTCGGCATCTGCGTGGGCGCCGCACTCGCCGCGCTGCTCCCCGCCACGGCGGCGCGCTACGGCGACCGCACCGTGCCGATGGACGAGGCGCTCGTGCACTGTGCCGTCGACCTCGGCGGGCGGCCCTTCTACCGCGGGCCGCTCCCGAGCACCCTGTACGATCACTGGATGCGCTCCTTCAGCGACAATGCGCGCGCCACGCTGCACCTGCGCGTGCTCCGCGGCACCGACCGCCACCATATCGTGGAGGCGGCCTTCAAGGCGCTCGGCCTCGCCGTGCGCGATGCCTTCGTGGATTCAGGCGCCGTGTTCAGCACGAAGGGTGGCGTCGCGCTCCGCGTGGAGGAGCCGGCCTGATGCTCACGCGGCGCGTCGTCGTGTGCCTCGACGTGAAGGGAGGGCGCGTCGTGAAGGGCACCCAGTTCGTCGACCTGCGCGACGTTGGCGACCCGGCGGAACTGGCGATGCGCTACGAGCGTGAAGGGGCGGACGAGATCGTGTTCCTCGACATCTCGGCCAGCGCCGAGGAGCGCGGCACCCTGCTCGACGTGGCGCGCCGCACGGCGGAGCGGCTCTTCGTGCCGCTCACGATCGGCGGCGGCGTACGGTCGGCCGAGGACGTGGGACGCGTGCTGCGCGCGGGGGCCGACAAGGTGAGCATCAACTCCGCGGCCGTGACACGGCCCGAGATCCTCACGGAGTCGGCCGCGCGCTTCGGCGCGCAGTGCGTGGTGGCGAGCATCGACGCACGGCGCGACGGCGGCAGATGGTGCGTCTACGTGAAGGGGGGTCGCGAGCGCACCGAGCTCGATGCCGTGGAGTGGGCGACCGAGTGCGTGCGTCGCGGTGCAGGGGAGGTGCTGCTGACGAGCATCGACCGCGACGGCGTGCGAGGCGGCTACGACCTGGAGCTCACGCGTGCCGTCGCGAGCGCGGTGGACGTGCCGGTGGTGGCGTCGGGCGGTGCGGGCTGCGCCGGCCATGTGTGCGCCGTGCTCGGCGAGGGGAAGGCCGACGCGGCGCTGCTCGCCGGAATCCTGCACGACGGCACCACGACGGTGCACGTGGTGAAGGACGCGATGCGCGCGGCCGGTCTGCCGGTGCGGACGTCCTGACGTCGACATGACTCCACATGATCCCGACATGGCTGCCCATGATCTTCGCATGACCTCCATGCCGATGCCCGGCGACGCGGCGCGTCCGCTCGACGAGCGCGTGGGGCCCGTGGCGGAGCTCGCGCTGCTGACGGGAAGGGTCGCGCTCTCGCATTATCGCACACGTCTGGCCGTGGAGATCAAGCCCGATGGCTCACCGGTGACGGCGGCCGACCGCGCGGCGGAGCTGGCGGCGCGCGCGTGGGTGCTGCGGTATTTCCCGGATGACGGTGTGCTCGGTGAGGAGCTCGGTGAGCAACGACCGGGCGCACGCCGGCGATGGGTGATCGACCCGATCGATGGCACGAAGGCGTTCGTGGCGGGAATGCCGCTCTGGGGCTCGCTCGTGGCGCTGTGCGAGGGCGACCGTGTGCTCGCCGGCGCGGCCTGCTTTCCTGCGGTCGACGAGCTGGTCGCCGCAGCGCCGGGAACTGGATGCTGGTGGAATGGCAGCCGCTGCGCCGTCTCGGATGTCGCATCCATCGGTGAGGCCCTCGTGCTCACCACCGACGAGCGGTTCCGCGACCGGCCCGAGCGTCGCGCCGAGTGGGAGCGCGTCGCCGCACGCGCGCGTCTCAGCCGTACCTGGGGCGATTGCTTCGGCTACCTGCTCGTGGCGACGGGACGCGCCGAGGTGATGTGCGACCCGATCCTCTCCCCGTGGGACTCGGCCGCGTTGCACCCGATCGTCACCGAGGCGGGTGGCGTGTTCACCGACTGGGACGGGCGCGACACCGCATTTGGCGGTAGCGCCCTCGCCACGAACGCCGCGCTCGCGCGTGAGACGCGTGCGCTGTTCGGCAACGCTCCCTCACGTTCGCCGCGACCAGGATGATCGATCTCGAACAGTTGAACTTCGACAAGGGGCAGGGCACGGTGACCGTCGTGGCGCAGGACGCCATGACGGGCACGGTGCTGATGATCGCCGGCGCCGATCGCGAGGCGCTCGAGCGCACGATCGCGACGGGCGAGATGCACTATCGCTCGCGGACACGCGGTCTCTGGCACAAAGGCGCCACGAGCGGGAACGTGCAGCGCGTGGTGTCGTTGAGCGCCGACTGCGACGGCGACGCCGTGCTGGCCCGCGTGACTCCGGCGGGACCCGCCTGCCATACGGGTTCGACATCGTGCTTCGGCGACGCGGCCCTGGCGCTCGACGCACTCGCGGCGCTCGACGCCACGATCGCTGCGCGGGCGGCGGAATCCAACGTGAGCAGCGCGGCCGGCGCGCCGAGCTACACGCGGCGCCTGCTCGCCGACCGCAACCTGCGGCTCAAGAAGATCGGCGAGGAGGCGGCCGAGCTGGTCACCGCGTGCGCCGACGGCGACGTGGAGCGGGCGCGCGAGGAGACGGCCGACCTGCTTTACCACGCCCTGGTCGCGCTGCGCGCCGTGGGCGGATCGTTGGACGACGTACGCGCGGTGCTGGCCCAGCGCGCGCACGCATCACGCGCGCGCTGAGGACGATGAACAGGCCGCGCTAGAACTGCCCCAACAGCCCCCGGTCCACCTTCGTCGTGTCGCCCACGAAGGCGAACCGGAAGTTGGTCAGGTACTGCTTCGCCACGCGCTCCACGTCGGCTGGCGTGACGCGGCGCAGGTCGGCCTGAAAGCGGTCCGCGGCGCGATAGTCGCCCTGATACAGCTCGGCGCGGGCCAGGACGTTGGCCTGGTCTTCGTTCGTCTCGTTCTTGAGGTAGTACTCGGTGATGAACTGCTGCTCGAGGCGCTTGAGGCCCGCCGCATCGACCTCCTCGTTCTGGAGCGCGGTCAGCTCGTCGCGCATGATGCGCAGCACGGCGTTGGGGTCCACGGTAGTGACGTACAACCCGCCCACGGCATAGGCCCGCTCCAGGAAGGGCGACTCGACGGCGTAGCTCAGGTTGCGCCGCGACCGCACCTCGGTGAACAGGCGCCCCGACAACACCGCGGTCGCCACGCGCAGCGCCGTGTAGTCCGGGCTCGTCGCGGGCGGACCAGCCACGTAGCCGAGCAGATAGTTGGTCGGCAGCGGCCGGCTGTCGAACGCGACCGCGCGACCCGTCACCGCGACCTGCGGCGGCGGTGTCCACCGGTACGAGCCCCTGGGCAGCGTCGCGAGTGTGGAGCGCACGAGCCGCTCGATCTGGGCGCGCTCCACGTTGCCGACCACCACCACCAGCAGGCGCGACCTGACGAACTGCGAGGCGTGATACTGCCGCAGCTGCGCCGCGGTGATGGACGTCAGGGAGGCAGCGGTGCCCGTGGTAGGGATTGCGTTGGGATGCTGCAGGTAGAGGAGGCTGTCGGCGAGCTCGGTCGCGGCATCGTCGGGCACGGTGCCCCGATCGCGCGCGCCGGTGACGAGCTGGTCGCGTACCAGCGCCACCTCGGCAGGGTCGAGCGTCGGTGCCACGATGCGGTCGGCGAACACCGCCCAGGCGGAATCAAAGGTGCTGCGGATGGCATGCAGCCCGATCGCACTCCAGTCGTCGCCCGCCTCCAGCGCGATCCGGCTGCCGAGCCGCGCCATGCGCGTGCGCGAAGCGGCGCCGGGAAAGCGCCGTGTGCCGCGCTCGCTCGCGGCGAGCAGCAGTGCTTCCACCCCCGCCGTGGCGGGTGTGAGCTGGCGCGTTCCGCCCAGCAGGTAGACGTTCGCGAAGACCACCTCGTTCGCGGTGTTGTGACGGAGGATGACCGGTACGCCGTCGACGTCGAACTTTGTGGTGATCGCCGTGTCGGGTGCGGCCGGCACGGTGGACGGAGCAGGCGCACCGCGGCTGGCGGGTGCGGCGTGCGACGTGGCGGGGATCATCGCGGCGTCGCCAGCGACGAGCGTGAGGACGACGGCCGCGCCGGCCGCGGCGGCGACGAGTG
This sequence comes from Gemmatimonadales bacterium, assembly GCA_038208205.1. Taxonomy (GTDB): domain Bacteria; phylum Gemmatimonadota; class Gemmatimonadetes; order Gemmatimonadales; family Gemmatimonadaceae; genus AG11. The sequence goes on from JBBQYZ010000004.1 coordinate 7,345, forward strand.
CTGGAAGACGCATCACGGCGTCCCCGCGCTGACGAGGTCCGCGTCGGTGAGCCGGATGGCGCGCCGCGTCTCCGGCGAAAGGAGCACGCCGGTGACACGCCGTTTGCCCACGATGTAGCGCGACGCGTAGCGCCGCAGGTCGTCCGGCGTCTGCTTTGCCATGGAGTCGTTGTACCCGAAGAAGTATTCCATCCCCGTCACTGCCCACCAGAACCCGAGCTGGTGCGCGAAGCCCGATGCCTTCTCGAGGCTCTCCATCGTCTCCACGATGCGCTTCTGCTTGACGCTGTTCACCACGTCGGCGGTGATGTAGCCGGGCTTCACCACCTCGAGCAGCTCACGGTCGAGCGCGGCGATGGCCTGGCGCAGCTTGTCCGGCGCCACGGTGCCGCTGATCGAGATCGGCCCGGTCTGGTTGAGCGTGTAGTAGTTCACGCCGAGACTCTGCCAGATGCCGCTGTCCACGAGCTTGCGTTGAAAACGCGACCCTGGCTGGTTGAGCACGTCCGAGAACACGTCGGCCGCATAGGTCGCGGGGACGTCGGTATGCGCGCCCGGTCCCTGCCACTGCATCAGGACCGCGACGACGTTCACCGGCTGCTCGACGATCACCGCCTTGTTGGCCGTCAGTGCCGGGATGGCCGGGATCGGGTCCGTCACGAAGGGATCGGCCGCGCGCGGCCAGTCGCCGAACAACCGCCGCGCCGCCGCGAAGATCGAGTCGGCGCTCACGTCACCCGTCACGATCAGCGCGGTGTTGTTGGGTACGTAGTACTTCCGCTGGATCGTGCGCATCTGTTCCGGCGTTGTCCGCAGAATCACGTCGCGCTCGCCGAGTGGATTCTTGCGGCTCCATGCGCCGCCCCAGAGCGCCTTGCCCATCGCGGTGGTGAGGGCGTAGCCGGGGCTCGATTCGTTGCGGTCGTACTCGCCGATCACCACCGCGCGTTCGCGCTCCAGCTCGTCCGGCCGGAAGAGCGGACTGCGGAGTGCCGCGGCGATGAAGGCCAGCCCGGGCATCGTGCTGTCGGACGGGATGGTCAGCCAGTAGTTGACCTGCTCTTCCGTCGTACTGCCGTTGAACACTGCCCCGAGCTCCGAGGCGCGCGCCACGAACTGCTCCGGTTGCGGATACGCGGCGTTGCCCTTGAAGAACATGTGCTCGTACAGGTGCGACAGCCCTTCGTACGTCGGCGATTGCGTGAAGGAGCCGTTGCGCGCGTCGACCTCGATGGTCGTGAGGGGCACGCCGTGGTTCTCCACGACGATCACCTCGAAGCCGTTGGCGAGCGTGTCGCGCCGGATGCGGCGCTCCAGCTCGGCCCGCTGCGCGACGAGCGCCGAGGGTGCGACGACGAGCAGCGCCAGCGCGGCGGCCAACGTCGTGCGTAGCAACCGTCGTTGCAGTGCACGCGGGAGCACGTGCTGTAGCGAGTGCCGAAGTGGTTGCCACAGTCGGCGCGGTAGCGATTGCTCGGTGCTCATGATTTCTTTCCCTGGCCCATGTCCAAGATACCTTCTCCGTCGTCCGCCTCGCCGATCGATCGGGCGGCACTCGAGCACGTCGCGTCCAGGCTCGGCGGTCCCGCGCTCCGGCGCGACGTGCCCCTCGCGCCGTACACGACGTTCAAGATCGGCGGTGCCGCGGACGTGCTGTATGAAGCCGACAGTGCCGATGCGCTGGCGAACGCCATCGTAACCGCGCGCGAAGCCGAGGTTCCGTACTTCGTGCTCGGGCTCGGCGCGAACGTGCTGATTGCCGACAAGGGGGTGCGCGGACTGGTCATCCGCAATGTCGCGACCCATAGCGTCTTCCATGATGATGGCCGGCTGTGGGTGGAGAGTGGCGCGGTGATGGCGAAGCTCATTCCCGAGGCGGTCAAGCGCGGGTGGTCGGGACTGGAACACTACGTCGGCATTCCGAGCACCGTTGGCGGCGCCATCTGGCAGAATCTGCACTTCCTGTCTCCGGCACCGGAGCGCGAGCGGACCATGTTCATCGCCGAGGTGTTCGAGTCGGCCGACCTCCTCACCGAGGAGAACGAGCGGACAACGGTGGACAAGGCCTACATGCAGTTCGGCTACGACGACACCATCCTGCATCATCGAAAGGACGTTGCGCTCGCCGCCACCTTCCAGCTCGAGCGGGGCGATTCATTCGTGATGCACCGCGTCATGCAGGAAAACCTGAGCTGGCGCGGTGGCAAGCATCCATGGCTGGACTGGCACCCGAGCGCCGGCTCGATCTTCAAGAAGATTCAGGACGTTGGCGCCGGTCGCCTGGTGGACGGCTGTGGGCTCAAGGGGTTTCGCGTCGGCGACGCGCAGATCTCGCACATCCACGCGAACATCATGGTCAACCTCGGGCAGGCCACCAGCGCCGATGTGATCGCCCTCGTCCGCCACGCCCAGGCGTGCGTCAAGGAGAAGTTCGGTCACGAGATCGAGCCGGAGATCAACTTCGTGGGGGAGTTTTAGGAGCGGTCAGAGGTGGAAAGTGGGAGGTGAATTCGTGCGCAGTCACTTCCCACCCCAAACCTCCGACCGCGCATCAACTCACCGGCTTCCGGTCGTCCGGCGGGACGAAGTTCGACAGGAACAGCCGCTCCTGCGGTGTGAGGCTGGTGATCCCCGACGTGTTGATCTTGTCGAGGATCCGGTCCACCTCGTCGCGGTTCACCGCGTGGACGCCGTCGCGATTGACGTTGCGCCAGTTGCCCACCATCGCGTCGCGCGCCGGCACCGGCGCGATCGCCTGCTTGCGGAACCGCTTCGACCCCTGGCGCTGCTCCAGATAGATGAGGAAGAGGAAGCCGCCCAGGTAGCCGCCCAGGTGCGCGAAGTCGGCGACGCCGCCGCGGGAGCCGTTGAAGCCGCTCATGATCGACCACACGGTGTAGATGATCACGAGCCACCGCGCCTCGATCGGCACGATTCCCCAGATGAAGATCTTGTCGCGCGGCCAGAAGCGCGCAAACGCCATCATCACGCCGAAGATCGCCCCCGACGCGCCGATGATCGGCACGTGCGGCGCGAGCAGGAAGGAGAGCAGGGCGCCGAAGGTGCCGCTCACCATGTAGAGGCCGAGGAACCGCTCGGAGCCGATGCGCTGCTCCACGCGCGGGCCGAAGAAGTAGAGCACGAGCATGTTCCCTGCGAGATGCCAGAGGCCGCCGTGCAGGAACATGTAGGTGACGATCGTCCACGGCCGGCTCAGGATGAAATCCGGGACGAAGGCAAGCAGCGCGTCCACACCCGGCACGGTCTGCTGCACGAAGAACATCAGGACGTTCGCGATCAATAACCGCTGGACCCAAGGGGTCACGAGCCTACCTCCGTCAGGGTGCGCCCTGCGCGCCGCGCTGTGCGCTGCGCTGTGACGCTCGGCGCGGCAGCGCTCAACGAGCGCTCGCGCGCTCGAGCGCTTCCAGCGCCGCGGTCTCCTGTTCCCACACCGCCAGCGCCTTGTCGAGCCGTGCCCGGAGCGCGTCGAGACGCCCCCCGAGCTTGTGTGCCTCTTGTACACCGCCGGGGCGCGTGTAGAGCGCCGGGTCGTCGAGCGTCGTCGTGATCGTCGTGATCTCCCCGTCGAGCTCGGACACCCGGCGCTCGGCATCCGCCGCGCGCTCCCGCGCCAGCCGGACTGCCTTGCGCGGGTCGGCCGCATTCGCCGCCGCGCGCCCCGATGCGCCACCCGACGCGCCGCCCGACCCGCCGCCCGACCCGCCGCCCGACCCGCGCTCTTCGCGCCGCGCTGTCCGCTTCTTCTCTCCCACCCGCCGGAGCGCTACCTCCTCCGATGCCCGCACCGCCGCGGCGTGTGCCCGCTCCTCGCTCGCCACCTCCCACTCGGCGAAGGTGCCGTCGAAGGCGGTGACGTGCGTGTCGTGTAGCACCCACACCTTGTTCGCCAGTGCGCGCAGCATGGCCCGATCGTGGCTCACCAGGATCACCGTCCCCTCGTAGGTCTCGATCGCGTCCTCCAGCACCTCGATCGTCTCCACGTCCAGATGATTCGTGGGCTCGTCGAGCACCAGCAGGTTCGCGCGCGTTAGCATCAACATCGCCAGCGCCACCCGTGCCCGCTCACCCCCCGACAGCGTCTCGGCGCGGCGCTGCACCTCCTCACCCGTGAAGCCGAATCGTCCGAGATGCCCCTGCACGAGCCGGCGCTCCCACTGTGGGCGCAGCTCGTAGATCGCTTCATATAAGGTCTTCGCGAGCGGGACCTGTCCCAGCTGCTGGTCGTAGTAGGCCACGTGGATCGAGTTGCCCACGCGCAGCTCGCCGCCGTCCGGCGGCCGCTCGCCGACCAGTGTCTTGAGCAGGGTGGACTTGCCCGCGCCGTTCGGCCCGATGATGCCCAGCCGGTCGCCGCGCATGATGCGGCCGTCGAACCGGTCGATCAGCACCCGATCCTCGACGGCGATACGCAGCCGCTCCGCCACCGCGACCTGGTCGCCTCCGCGCTCGGCGATCTGCAGTCGGAGCGACATCGTTCCGTCGTCCCCGATCGGCGAGCCAAGGCGCGGCATCCGCGCGAGCAGCTTCCGTCGTCCCTTGGCCTGCTTGGTGTTCACCCCGGCGAGGTTGCGCGCGATGTAGTCGACCTGCGCGGCGATCACCTTCTGCTGCTTGTCGAAGGCACGCTGCTGGGCGAGTCGGCGCTCCTGCCGCTGCTGCACGAACGCCTCGTAGCTGCCCACGTACGGCGTGGCCGAGTCGCCCTCGAAGTGCAGCACGTGATCCACGACGGCCGCGAGAAAGGCGCGATCGTGGCTGACGAGGATCACCGTGCGGTCCGTCTCGCCCAGATACTGCTCGAGCCAGCGCGTCGTCTCGAGATCGAGGTGGTTGGTCGGCTCGTCGAGGAGCAGGATGTCCGAGGGTGCGACGAGTTGGCGCGCGAGCCCCACCCGCCCGCGCTCCCCGCCACTCAACTGCTCGAGCGGCTGCGTGCGCGCCTTCGCGGCGTCGAAGCCCAGTCCCTGCAGGACCGCATCCACGCGCGGCGCGATCGTATAACCGCCCTCGCGCTCGAACCGCTCCAGATCGCGGCCGTACCGCGTCAGCGCCGCCTCGTCGTGCGTGGTCGCGAGCCCGTCGGCCTGCTCGGCAAGCGATTGCTCGAGGGCAAGCAGCTCGGCGAAGGGGCCGGCAGCCGCCTCCCACACGGTCGTTGCCGTGCCGTAGTCACGATGCTGACCGAGCAACGAGAGAGTGAGCCCCGACTGGCGTGTCACTGTACCCTTCGACGGCCCGAGGTCGCCGGTCATGAGCCGGAAGAGGGTGGTCTTGCCAGTACCGTTCCGGCCCACGACCCCCCACCGCTCGCCCGCACTCACCGTGAACGTGATGTCCTTGAACAGGGTGGTGGCGCCGAACTCCACCGCCGCCCCACCTACCGAGATCTGCGTCATGCGCTCATTCCAGTGTGCAGCAGGGGTGTATCAAGCGCGTCACGACGCGAACCAGCTCTTCCATGTGTCTTCCGCCACCCCGATCGTGAGCGCCTTGTCGTAGCGCACGAGGGGCATCGTGAGCAGCAGCGGCTCGTCCAGCAGGATCGTCATCCACCGCTCGTCGTCGTAGCGGGCGGTGCGGAGCCCCAGCTCGCCGAACCGTCGCGAGTTCTCGTCGACCAGGGCGGCGACACCGAACTTCTGCGCGAACCGCGTCAACTCGCCGCGCGCGGCCGCGCGCTCCATCAGATCCACGAAGTGTGTCCGCATCCGACGCTCGGCGAAGAAGCGCAACGCCTTCCGCGTCTCCGCATTCTTCTTCACGCCGAAGATCTGAACGTCCATGCCTGCGGGGTTGATATACTAGAACGGCGCGGACGGACCGCGCCCGGATCTGTCGCGCTGTCGTGAACTACTCCGTCATGAATCACTCCAGCGAACATACCTATACCCCCGCATGGTGGGTACCGGGCGCGCACCTCCAGACACTCTGGGGCAAGCTCGCTCGCCGTCCACCCGTCGTCGTCACGCGCGTGGAGCGGTGGACGATGCCGGACGACGACGAGGTGGAGATCCGCCGTGTCGATCCGCCGCCGGATGCCGCGGCGGATGTGCCGCGCCTGCTGATCCTGCACGGGCTCGAGGGCACCATCCGCTCGCACTATCTGCGCGGAACCCTTGCCCAGGCGCGGGCGAACGGGTGGGGAGCCGACGTGCTGATCTTCCGGAGCTGCAACGGCGAGGTGAACCGCGCGCCACGGATGTATCACTCAGGAGAGACGGCCGACCTCGACGTCGTGCTCCGTCGACTCCTCCGCGAGCATCCGTCGTCGCCCTTCGTCGCGGCCGGCTTTTCGCTGGGTGGGAACGTGCTGCTCAAGTGGCTGGGCGAACAGGGCGATGACGTGCCGACGCGACTGCGTGCCGCCTGCGCGGTGTCCGTCCCGTTCGACCTCGAGCGCGGCTCACGCCACATCGGGCGTGGCTTCGCGCGTCTCTATGGCCGGCTCTTCCTTCGTACGCTGCGCGAGAAGGCGTGGGCCAAGCTGCACGCGCATCCGGGACTGTTCGACGCCGACGCGCTCGCGCGCGCGGAATCCATCTACGACTTCGACGACGCCGTCACGGCACCCATGCATGGCTTCGCGAGCGCGAGCGATTACTACACCCGCTCCAGCTCACTGGGCTTTCTCCCTCGCGTCAGCATTCCCACCTTGCTGCTGAGCGCGCACGACGATCCCTTCCTGCCGCGCGAGGTGCTCGAGGCTGTCGCCGTCGTGGCTCGTGCGAACCGGGCATTCACCGTCGAGTTTCACGAGCGCGGGGGACACGTGGGCTTCGTCGGCGGTCGCAATCCGTTCAAGCCGCGCTACTTCGCGGAGGAGCGCACGATCTCCTTCCTCGCCGCGCACCTCGCCGCGCACCTCGCTCGTCCCGCTGCACCGTCGAGCCAGTCCTCACATCAGGTCCAGGCCTCGTGATCGCTTCCCTGCGCCATGTCTTCACCACTCTGGCGACTGGCGGTGCGGTGGCGAGCCTTGCGGCCTGTACCAGCGCCTCGCGCATTCCCGCGCGCGGCCCGGCCCCGCCCGCCGCTTCGGCCCCGATCGCGGCCGCCGCTCCGTCAGTCGAGACCGGTGCGCTTCCGGTCGCCGCCGACGCCGCAGCCGACAGCTTGCTCGCCGATGTTCAGCTCCAGGCGCCCGAGATTCGCGTCGGCCTCCGCTATGCCACGAGCGACAACTTCACCGGCGCCCCGCTGCCCGGGTACGAGGGCAACCACGCCTATCTGCGTCGCGAAGCGACCCTCGCGCTCGCGCGAGTTGCTCGCCGTGCCGCCGGCGAGGGGGTCGTGCTCCACGTCTTCGACGCCTACCGGCCGGTGCGCGCGACCCTTGCCATGGTCGCCTGGACCGAGCGCGTCGGACGACAGCGCCTCATTCGCGACGGGTACATCGCGAGCCGGAGCCGTCACAATTTGGGCCTCGCCGTCGACCTCACCCTCGTCGACGCACGCACCGGCGAATTTCTCGAGATGGGCACGCCGTTCGATACCTTCTCGTCGGCCGCCCATACTGCGAATGCGACGGGCCTGGCTCGCGTCAATCGCGCGCGACTCGAGCGGCTCATGAAGGCCGAAGGATTCGTGAACTACGACCAGGAGTGGTGGCACTTCAGCTACGATCTCGTGAACCCCGTGCGCTTCGATCGCGTCATCCGCTGACACGACCTTTCGATACGTCACGTCCCTACGTCCCTCTGCTACGTCCTTCACTGGAGGAGCACCCGATGCCCCGTTCACCGATCTCCGCACTGCGGCCACCACGGCGCTCCGCGGCGCGTTCCATGGCGCGCTCCGTACCGCCGCGCGCCATCGTCACCCTGTTCATCGCCCTCTCCGCCTGCGCTCGCAACGCGCCGGAAGCCGACGTCCATGCCGATCACGCGATGACGACCACTACCACGACCTCGACCTCGTCACCGGCGATGGCAAGCGACGCCACCCTCCCCGCCGGCTCGGGCGGCGTCGCCGCGCGGCTCGCCAACTCGCCGCGCCACGGCGAGTACGTGATGATCCGCACCGGGCCCTCCGACAGCGTGCGCGCGTGGGTCGTGTACCCCGAGCGCTCGACCAAGGCGCCGGTGGTCGTCGTCGTGCACGAGATCTACGGGCTCTCCACCTGGATCCGCGGCGTCGCTGATCAGCTCGCGGCCGACGGCTACATCGCGATCGCTCCCGATCTGCTTACCGGCAAGACGGCGCCGGCCCCCGGCAGCGACACGCTTACCCAGGCCGTAGCCACCGCGACGATCCGCACCCTGAACATGGGCGACGTGCAGCGCCAGCTCGCCGCGGTCGGCGCCTTCGGCATGGCCCTTCCGGCGGCCGCACCGAAGTACGGCACCGTCGGCTTCTGCTGGGGCGGCGGCGTCTCCTTCGCGCACGCCGTGACGAGCCCCGTCGGCCTCGGGGCCTCGGTCGTGTACTATGGCACCTCGCCGGCGAGCGCATCGCTCGCCGGCGTGAAGGTCCCCGTGCTCGGCCTCTACGCCGGCGAGGACGCCCGCGTTGGCGCGACCGTTCCTCCCGCCGACTCGGCGATGCGCGCGCTCGGGAAGAGCTTCGCGCCACATACCTTCGCCGGCGCGGGGCACGGCTTCCTCCGTCAGCAGGACGGAATGACTGGCGCCAATGTCGCCGCCACCCGCCAGGCCTGGCCGCTCACCGTGAACTTCTTCCGCACGAACCTCGGCCGCTGATGGCGTACCTGTTTCTCGCCTCGTTCATCGCTGGGCTGCTGCTCGCGGTCCGCATCATGTTCTTTGGTGCCGAGCGTCGACGTGCCCGCGCCTCGGACGCCATGCCCCTTCGGCGCTCCGAGCCGGCAGGGGTGGCGTTCCTGGTGATGTTCGGGGTGGCGGGCTACCTGCTCACCCGCCACGGCGCCCTCGCGCCGGTGGCGGGTGCGGGAGTCGCCCTCCTCCTCGGTGCGGCGTGGGCGGGACTCGTGACCTGGGTCGCCATCGCCACGGCACGTCTTCAGCCGGAGCACGACCCCGACGACCCGCGCTACGTGCTGCAGGGGCATGTCGCCTTCGTCACCGCGACGATTCCCGCCGGGGGCGAGGGGACGATCGTGTTCGGCGAGGGCGATGGCCGGCGGTCGTTGCGCGCCCGCTCCATCGATGAGGGAGCAATCGACGAGGGGGAGGAAGTCTGCATCGAGCGTGTGGACGACGACGTGGCCTTCGTGGAGCTCTGGGCGCTCGTGGAGGCTCGGCTCTGAGTGTGTTTCTCCGGCCGGCACGCCCCGCGCGCATGTGGCGGCGCGGTGGATCGCCGGGTCCCTCTCCGATGCGCGTAGCGAGGAGCCTATGTCTGACGCCGTGATCTTCGTGGTGTTCTTCGGAGGGCTCTTCGTGCTCCGCGGTGTCGCTGCGACCGTGTTCTTCCTGTACCTGCTTCCCGATGGGGACCGCTGTCCGAACTGCGACG
>JBBQYZ010000005.1:0-16646 GCA_038208205.1 Gemmatimonadales bacterium
TACGGCCCGGCACCGTCTCAGAGCACGGTCGCAACGCTGAATTTCGCAAACGTGCGGTTCACTCCGGCAATCGTGATGCACGCCTAGATCACCACCCGAGTTACGATGGCCGACGGCTTGAAGCTGCACGCTGACCTGCCGAGCCACCCCGTCGACTTCAAATGCAGGCAGCGCCGCGGCGAAGTTCGCGCGCGACTCGTTGCCGGCGCGCTCGAGCTGCGAGAGGGACGCCGAGAGGACTACGCGTCCGAGAGCGTGCCAGGCGAGCCGGTGAGCCCGCCGTTTAGCTCCGCGTTCCCGCAAGGTCGTCGACCCAGAGCGGCGTCTCGAAGAAGTAAGGGACAAGCTCAGCCAAGCCGTCGGCGACGCGCACGGCAGGCTCGACTGTGCCGAACGCCTACTTTGGCTGCCTCGACGCAGGTATTCTCATTGGCCGCTTCGCGGCGCTCCATCCGGCCATACGAGCATCGCTGCTCTTCCCCACCGAGGCGCCGCGCTCGGCGTGACGGATCCGGGCATAGACTCTCCCTCCGTGGGCGGCGTGCAACCTTCCGCGAGTTGGCTTCGGAGCTCGGCGCACCGCGCCTGGCTGCTCGCCGAGGCCGAACGGCTAATGGCGTTCTACCAGTACCGTTCGGTTGATCCAGGCGTCGGCTTCTATGAGCTGACGTCGGCCGGACGGCCTTCCAGCGAGGCCTCGAGGCATCTCGTCTGGACCACGCGGATGGTCTATTGCTTCTCGCTGGCTCATATGCTGGGCCGCCCAGGAGCAGCGCCAGTGGTCGATCATGGCCTCCGGTCGCTCCGCGATCACTTCGAGGATCCGCGTCACGGGGGCCATTTCTGGATCGTCGGTGCGGATGGGCCGCTGGACTCGACCAAGCAGGCATATGGCATGGCGCACGTCATTCTGGCCGGTGCGGCCGCGTCGCTCGCCGGTCGCGCGGGCGGTGAGGCGCTGCTACACGAGGGGCTCCGGCAGCTGGATGAGCATTTCTGGTGCGAGCACGACGGGCTCGTCAGAGAGGAGTTCGACGCCTCCTGGGGCAGTCCGAGCAGCTACCGCGGCGCCAACAGCAACATGCACCTCGTGGAGGGGTTGATGGCCGCGGCCGGCGCGACGGGCAACGCGCTGCATGCCGAGCGGGCGCGACGCATCGCTGAGGCGCTCATTCGCGAGCGAACTGCGGCGAACGACTGGCGAGTCGCAGAGCATTACCGCTCGAACTGGGACATCGATCACAACTACAACCGTCACGACCCGGACAACATCTTCAGGCCTTTCGGCTCCATCATCGGACACTGGTTCGAGTGGTCGCGGCTCCTGCTGCAGCTACGGTGCGTCGGCGGCGGTGATTCCGATTGGATGCTCGGCGCGGGCGCTCGGCTGTTCCGCAACGCCGTCGACGAGGGGTGGGACGCACAGTTAGGCGGCCTCGTGTACACGGTCGACTTCGCGGGACAGCCACTCAACCGGGATCGCTATTGGTGGCCGATCGCCGAGGCGATCGCGGCTGCCGCCTACCTCTCGTGCGAGACTGGCGAGCCGTACTACGAGCACTGGTACCGGCAGTTTTGGGATTTCGCCGACGCCCACCTGATCGACCACGAGCACGGTGGCTGGCAGCACGTCCTCGATCCGAACAACCGCCCCACGTTCTCGCCTTATGCGGGCAAGGTTGACCTCTTCCACGCATTGCACGCCTGCCTGCTGCCATTGCTGCCCAAGGATGAGCTGCCCGCCAGCGCTCTGGCGCGCGGCCGGGTGTTCGGCGTTTGATGGCGGCGCCGATCCTGACCACCGTCGTGGGCAGTTACCCCCAGCCGGACTGGCTGATCGACCGCTCGCGCCTGCTCGACCGGCTTCCGCCGCGTGTCCTTGCCAGCGAGCTGTGGCGCGTCGATGCCGAGCACCTCGAGCAGGCTCAGGACGACGCGACGATCGTCGCCGTGCACGAGATGGAGTTCGCGGGCGTGGATATCGTGACCGACGGCGAGATCCGGCGCGAGAGCTACTCCAATCGCTTTGCGACGGCACTCGACGGCATCGATCTCGAGAATCCCGGAGTGTTCGTCGAGCGCATCGGCAAGGAGAACTACGTGCCGCGAATCGTCGGCCCGATCCGGCGCATGCGGGCCGTCGAGGTGCGTGATGTCACGCTCTTGCGGTCGATCACGCGGCGACCGATCAAGGTGACCGTGCCGGGGCCGTTCACGATGACCCAGCAGGCCCAGGACGAGTACTACCGCGATGAGCGAAGCCTCGCTCTGGCGTTCGCGGCTGCACTGAACGAGGAGATTCGCGATCTATTCGCGGCCGGCGCGGACGTCGTGCAGCTCGACGAGCCCTACCTCCAGGCGCGACCGGAGCAGGCGCGCGAGTACGCGGTCGAAGCGATCTCCTGCGCGCTCGAGGGCATCGCGGGGACGACGGCGCTGCATACCTGCTTCGGCTACGCGCATTTTGCAAATGCACCCAAGACGCGCTGGAGCGGCTACCCGATCTTCGACGAGCTCAACGACGTCCCCGTCGACCAGCTGGTGATCGAGGCGGCGCAGCCGCGGCTCGACTTCTCGTTGCTCGAGCGGATCCGCGACAAGACGATGGTCGTCGGCGTGCTCGATCTGGGAGACCGAAGCGCCGAGACCGCAGACGAGGTCTCCGCCCGGATCCGCGCGGCGTTGCGTCACATCGAGCCGGAGCGGTTGATGGTCGCGCCCGACTGCGGCATGAAGTATCTCGCGCGCGAGATCGCGCTGGCGAAGCTGCAGGCGATGGTGGCCGGCGCGTTCGCGGTGCGCGCCGAGCTCTAGTTCACCAGAGCGGGAGGTGCGGCGTCCAGCCCGGCCGGTTAGGGTCGAAGAACTCGTAGCGGTCGCCCTGGTCGGCATAGCGACGCGCGCAGCGTGCGAGCGCCTCGTGATCGAGCTCCACACCGAGACCCGGGCCGTTCGGGACGCGCGCACAACCGTCCTCGAAGCGGATGCGCTCGCCGATCACGTCGTCGACCTGGTCGTGGTAATGCGAGTCGCAGGCATGGCTGAGCTGCGGCGTCGTCGCGATGAAGTGGATGTTGGCCGCAGTGCCGATGCCCAGCTCGCGGTCAGAGTGGATGGCGAGCCCGAGGCCGAACACGTCGCAGATCGCCGCGAGCTTGCGCGCTTGGCTGGGACCGCCCCAGAAGAAGAGGTCGACGAGGATGACGTCGAGAGCCTGCATCGCGATCGCCGGGGCGACGTTCGCGAAGCCGACGACCGCCTGGTTCGTCGCCAGCGCGATTTCCGGCACGCTGCGACGGACGCGCGCGAGCGCCTCGAGATCCCAGGTCGGATCCTCGACGTACTCCAGATCGAGCTCCCGCATCTTCCTTAGCATCGCGATCGACATCGGCACCGACCAGGCCTGGTTGGGATCGAAGCGAAGCCAGCGGATCTCGTCCGCGTAGGTCTCGCGCAGGGCGCGCAGCGCGGCGAGCTCCTCGTCGGGGTGCATCACGCCGCCCTTGAACTTGATGCCCCGGAATCCGTATCGCTCGACGAGTTCGCCGTAGCGCTCGACGATGTCGCGGGCGGTCGCCTCCCCGCCCTTGCCTTCCTGCTCGTAGCGGTAGAAGACGTGCGCGATGAACTCGACCGCATCCGTGTCGGCGCCTCCCCACAGGTCGGAGACGGACTTCCCCAGCGCCTTGCCGATGATGTCCCAGCAGGCGATCTCCACACCGGCCCCGACGTTCTTCAGCTCGGCCATCTTGGCCATCTGCTCCGACGTGATACGGAAGACCTCGAAGCGCTTGACGAGGGTCTGCACCTCGAACGGGTCGAGCCCGATGAAGAAGGGACGCGCCTCGTCGACGGCCTGCGCGGTCGACGCGCCTCCATAGGCCTCGCCCAGGCCGACGATGCCGTCGTCGGTGATGAGCTCGATCACAGTCCGCACGGTTCCTGTCTCGATCCCCATGCTCCAACGCAGCGGGGCCTCCATCGGGACGACGACGGGCGTGGCGCGGACATCGACGATCTTCATCAGTAGATCCGCGCCAGCAGGCCGCCATCAACGACGATATCGGTGCCCGTAACGTAGCTGCCCTCCGGTGAGGCGAGGAAGACAACGGCGTTGGCGACGTCGCTCGGCTGCGCGAAGCGGCGCAGTGGATAGCGCTCGGTGACCTCCTTGCGCGCCGCCTCCGGATCCGCCTGGAAATCGAAGAACTGCTTGAGCAACGGTGTCTCTACGTCTCCGGGGCAGACCGTGTTGACGCGGATGCCGTCGCGCCCGTAGGCAGTCGCCAGCGAGCGGCAGAGCGAGCGCAGGGCGCCCTTCATCGCGCCGTACGCGGGCAGATCGGGGTCGCCCACCATGCCGAGCAGGGAGGCCGTGATCACGATCGCACCGCCGCCCCGCCTCCGAAGCTCGGGCACGGCGCGCTTGATGCCGAGGAACACGCCGCGCAGGTTGACCGAGTGGAGGCGGTCCCAGTCCTCGGGCGTGGTCTCCTCGAGCAGGCCCATGATCTGAATCGCGGCGTTGGCATGCAGGATATCGAGCCCGCCGAACTGATCGACGGCAGCCGCGACCATGCGCGCATTGCCTTCATCCCCCGAGACGTCCGCCTGCACGGCGACCGCCCGGCCACCCACCGCCTGGATGGCGGCGGCTGTCTGCTCGGCGCTGTCGCCGTCCACGTCCACGCACACGACCGCGGCACCCTCCTCGGAGAAGCGATGTGCCGATGCCTCGCCGATGCCCCGCCCGGCACCGGTAACGATGGCGGTACGACCGCGGAGACTCACGCCGGCCCACTCGCAGCGGTCATCAGCGGCCTGCCCGCCTCGTCGAAGCCGGCGATCGGCTGCCGCGTCTCGAAGCCGATCAGGCGCGTCTCGGCGACGAGCTCCTGGCCGGGCGCGAGGCTGCTGGAGCGACCGGCGGCACGCGCCTGGTCAAGGGCGGCGGGATGCGCGGTCCAGGGCTCGACGTTGGCGCAGCGGATGCCGCGCCAGCCGCCGTCTACCAGCCACACCCAGACGCACGGGAAGACGTCCGTCGGGAACGTCATGCCGAAACCGCAGCCCCAGCTCTCGTCCCAGACGGCGAGCCAGCCGTCCTCGAGCTCGGTGGCGAAATGGAAATCCCAGGTCCCCTGCGGCTCGGGGCCAAGCTCGAGGAGCTCGGCGCGCGGCCAGTCGTACTCCGTGCCGCTCGCGCCGAGGCGGTCGTTCGGCCAGGAATCTTGGATGACGCCCCTGCGCGCGGGGACCTGGATGCGCGTCGCCGGTCCGATCGGCAGGCCCGGGTGGATGCCCCAGATGAAGTCGAATGGCAGCGTCCCGACATTCGAGATCCTGTGCCGCACGCGCACGAACGGTTCACCCTCCCGCAGCTCCATGCGCCGCTCGATGCGGAACGGCGTGATGATGCCGTCACGGGCGAAGAGTACGGCGTCGTCCCCGTCGCGCTCGGCCGTCCACGCGAGCGACCACGCCTCGCCGAGGAATGGCAGCTCCTCGCCGTCGACGACGCATGGATGCCCGGTCGGGATCGCGTCGTCGATGCCGCCGGACCACCAGTTGTCGACGTTGACGCCGAAGACGGGCTGCCGCAGCTCGACGCGCGGGTGGTGGAAGAGCAAGTCACGGTCGGCCGGCTTGTAGTGCAGCTCGTGCACCTTGGCACCGGAGTCCGGCACGACCGTGACTCGCAGGAACTCGTTCTCGAGGATGCAGGTGCGGAGCCCTCGATAAGCCCAGTCGAACGAGATCCTCGTGGCACTCATCTAGGTCGTGCCGGTCGCCAGAGCGGGATCGACGTCCTCATCGCTGTCGCCACGCACGAGGATGCGCTTCTGCAGCCGGTCGGGCGCCTTGACTTTGAGATACACGGCCCACAGGACCGCCACCGCCACGAGAATGAGGCTGAACACGACGATGCTGCGCCCGAGCCGCCAGCCGTTGTTCCAGAGCGCCTTGAAGAAGCTCCGGTAGATCAGATAAGCGTCGATGGCGATGCCACCGACCGGCACGGCTCCGTTCAGGAACCAGTTGAAGCGATGCCGCGCAAAGCGCCAGAAGTAGACCATGTTGGCGAGGTTGACGGAGATGTAGGTGATCAGCGCGAAGAACACGATCACGCCGGCCCACCAGATGAACGAGTCGAGCGCGTGTCCGAGGATCGCCGTCGTGACGATGATGCCAGCGAGCACGAGCACGTAGACGAGGTGCATCGCGTTCCATGGCACCCGGAAGCGGCTGTTCAGCTGCGAGAGTGGGCGTGAGGCAGGCAGCGTGCGCTCGCGCGCCATCGCGTAGTACACGCGCGAGGCACCGACGACCGTGACGATGTAGACGGCCGCGGCTGCGCTCATCGCGGTCAGGATCACGAAGATCCGTCCCCAGCCCCAGTACTGGTCGGCGATGGGGGTGGCCGCCGTGAGGCCGGCGGCATTCAGCTTGTCGACCTCCGAGAGCGGCACGGCGAAGGAGAACACCCAGGCACCGAGTGCCCAGAAGATGCCGACGAGAATGCAGGCCAGGAGCGTGGCCTTCGGCAGCAGCCGGCGCGGCGCCTTGGCCTCTTCGGCGACCGTCGAGATCACGTCATAGCCGGTGTACGAGAGGATCCCGAGGATGATCGCCTTCCAGAACGTCGAGACGCCACCATGGATCTCACCCGGGTTGAACGGTTGCAGCGTCAGCCCTCCATGGATCGCCTTGCTGACGATGATCGTCACCGAGAGCCCGACCACTACCACGATCTCGATGGCCATGAACAAGAGCGACCAGCGCGTGGCCACCGTGATGCCGCGGTACGTCATGACGAACACGAACAGCGTCGAGATCGCGACCCCGACCGCCCACGTCCAGTTCGACACGTTGTCGACGCCGAAGTAGCTCAGCAGGTCGTTGAAGAAGAGGCCGAAGAAGATGGGCTGCAGCGTGACGGCCACCGTGTAGTAAACCGTCATCATCAGTCCAACCCAGGTGCCGATGCCGGGCGAGATGGCGTCCCAGACCCACGTGAACGCCGAGCCAGCTGACGGCATCTCGCGGTTGATCAACGCGTAGCTGATCGCCGTCGGCAGCGAGATGCCGAGGGCCGCCAGGAAGACGAGCGGGGTGGGCCTGCCGACGATCGAAGCCATCGGGCCCCAGTTGCCGTAGATGCCGAGGGCGGGCGACATCATGACGGCCCCGAGCGTCGCCAGCCCGACCAGTCCAATCGTGTTCGCTGCGAGTTTCGAGGTGTTCTGCCCCTCTGTGCCCTGCCCTGCCATCGGGTGACCTCCCTGTCCCGGTTGTCTTTCCGTGCGTCTGGGCTCGCGGTCTCAGCCGGTCGCCATTACCTCGTGCGCGACGGTCTGCGCAGCCTCGCCGACGGCCTCGCGCGTCCGGTCGAGATCGGACTGCTCATGCGCCGTCGAGACGTACAGCAGACCCTTGGGCGTGACATGGACGCCCCGGGCGAGCAGCTCGCCGGCGAAGCGCCGATAGGCTCCCGGGTCGCTGGCCAGGGCATCGGCGTACGTGCTGATCTGCCGATCGCTCACGAACGCGTGCGCCGCCGCGCCGAACTGGTTGACGACGATCGGTAGGCCGGCGGCCGCGGCCTCTTCGCGGAAGATCTCCGCGAGTTCCGCGCCCAGCGCATCGAGCCTTGGGTAGATCTCGTCGCTGCGCCGCTCGAGCTCCGCAACAGCAGTCGCGGCCGCGCACGCGCAGACCGGATTGCCGTTGAAGGTGCCCATGTGCAGAAGCCGCCCACTCGCGATCACGTCCATCACCTCGGCACTTCCGCAGACCGCGCTGATCGGGAAGCCCGCGCCGATTGCCTTGCCGAGCACCGAGAGGTCCGGCGTCACGCCGAACCGCTCCTGCGCGCCCCCCAGCGCGACGCGATAGCCCGTGATGACCTCGTCGAAGACCAGCACCGCCCCGGCTGCTCGCGCCTGCCGCTGAGCGTCCTCGAGAAAGCCGGGGGACGGGCTCAGGCACGCGCCGTTGACTGCCACAGGCTCCATGATGACCGCCGCGACGTCGTCGCCGAGCGCCGCCGCGAGGGCGCCCGAGTCGTTCCAGGGGATCACCGTCAGCGACTCGGGCGCCGCGGGCACCTGCCCCGTCGTCCCGGGTCCGGCCTCCGCCTGTCCCGGCACGCCGACGTGGATGTTGTCGTTCCAGCCGTGGTAGTGGCCGAGGCACTTGACGACGCGCGGCCGGCCGGTCGCAGCGCGCGCGATCCTGAGCGCGGTCTGGACGGCTTCGCTGCCGGAGCTGCCGAAGACGACGAGCTCGGCGGACGGCACGGTGCGGCACACCGCTTCGGCGGCCTCGGCCTCCCACCGGTGCGACGCGCCGAAGTTGAGCCCCGCGTCGAGCTGCTTGTGCACGGCGTCGAGGACGGGCCGCGGCGAGTGGCCCAGCACC
This sequence comes from Gemmatimonadales bacterium, assembly GCA_038208205.1. GTDB lineage: Bacteria > Gemmatimonadota > Gemmatimonadetes > Gemmatimonadales > Gemmatimonadaceae > AG11. Next base: position 8,422 of record JBBQYZ010000005.1, read on the forward strand.
AGTGGCCCGTAGGCCATGACGTAATCGACGTACTGGTTGCCGTCGATGTCGACGAGGTGGGCGCCCTGGCCGCGTTCGAACGTGATCGGCCACGGCAGCTGGCCGGCACGGATGGACGAGGTGACGCCGCCCGCGAGGCTCCGCCGCGAGCGCTGGTGCTGCGTCAGAGAGCGTTGGAACGACGGCCCATCCACGATGCGTGTCTCGCTTCGTAAAACATGCTTGCTTCGGTGAAAGAGACACCCTAGAGCGCGCTCGCCACCGAAGTCAAGAGTCGGCGAAGCCCCGCCACGACCGCGTTGTCCGCCGCCACCGCCCGCTCGCTCAGGGCCGTAGGACGTCACGGCCGAGCCGCTGCGACGCGTCTCGATGCCGGTGCTCCCCGAGCGCGACCGGCTCAGGGCCCTGGTCGCTAGCCCCAGTCCTTGGCGAGCAGCCCGCCGTCGACGATCACGTCGATGCCGGTGAGGTACGAGGACTGCTCGGACGCGAGGAAGACGGCCACGTTGGCGACATCGACGGGGTCCGCGAAGCGTCCGAGCGGGTACCTGTCCTCGATCTCGCGACGCGCGCTCTCCGGCTCCGGCTGGTGATCGAAGAAGTCCTGGAGCAAGGGCGTATCCACGTCCCCCGGGCAGATTGTGTTGACGCGAATCCCCTCCGGTCCGTGCGCGGTCGCGAGTGACCGGCAGAGCGCGCGCAGGCCGCCCTTCGTGGCCCCGTAAGCCGGCAGATCGGGATTCCCGACGATCCCGAGCAGCGACGAGGTGAAGATGATCGAACCGCCACCCCGCTCCCGCAGGCGCGGAATCGCCTCGCGGACGCCGAGGTAGACCCCGCGCAGGTTCGTCTCGTGCACCTTGTCCCACGTCTGCTCGGATGTCTCCTCTAGCCCGGCCATGACCTGGATCGCAGCGTTGGCGTGCAGAACGTCGAGCCCGCCGAACTCCTCGACTGTGCGAGCGATCATCGCGCGGTTCCCGTCTTCGCTCGAGACGTCGAGCGCGAGGGCGAGCGCGCGTCCGCGGGCGTCTTTGATCTCGCCGGCCGTGGTTTCTGCCCGCTGCGCCTCGATGTCGACACAGGCGACGGCGGCCCCTTCTTCTGCAAAGCGCTTCGCCGTCGCCGCGCCGACGCCCCGGCCTGCGCCGGTGACGATGGCTACCTTGCCCTCGAGCCTCCGGGAACGGCTATCGTCTCGCATTGCAGACCCGATCGTCGTGAGTGGGCCAGCGAGCGTATGGTGCTCGTCGCTGCTCGTCAAGCATGGACAAGGCGCTCCGAATCGACACCCAGAGGCGCGCGCTCGACTACCTGGCTCGAGCTGGCGTCGCAGTGCGGGACGACGAGAAGGACTCGCTCGACGTGGCGGATCTCCTGGGCGACTTCCGGTCGACTGGGCTTGTCGAGATGGTCTATGTGAACACCGCGCGCCACTGCGCCAAGGAGCTGGTGCTCTTCCCCGGGCAGACGTGCCCGGAGCACCTCCATCCGCCACTCGGAGACGACCCCGGTAAGGAAGAGACGTTCCGCTGCCGCCTGGGCGAGGTCTACCTGTACATCGAGGGGCCGCCCACTGCGAACCCGCGCTGCCGGCCGCCGGCCGGCGACGAGCATTACTACACCGTCTGGCACGAGCTCCATTTGAGACCCGGCGACCAGTACACGATCGCGCCTAACATCCGTCACTGGTTTCAAGCGGGAGTCGCAGGAGCCGTCGTGAGCGAGTTCTCGACAGCCAGCCGCGACGACACTGACGTGTTCACCGATCCGCGAATCATCTGGGCGCCAGAGGAAGCGTAGGCGCCAGACGGTGACGATCAGAGCGCAGGGAGCACGATCGGGTGCCCGCGCACCTCTGCCTGCAATTCCCTGATCGACCATCCACAGAGCCCGGCGACGTACAGGGTTTGGAGCTCGCGGCCGCCAAAGCACAGGTTGGTCGGGCTGTTCATGTACTCGGCCGTCGGATCGTCCAGATAGATCTCGAGGGTTCCGTCGGCGCGTCGGCGGTAGACGCGATCGGGGCGCCAGCACGCGATGTAGAGCGAGCCGTCGAGGTCGAAGGCGAGCCCGTCGGGCACGGTGCCGGGGAGGGGGAGCCACTCGTGGCGCGGTCCGATCGCGCCTCCCCGGAGATCGAAGCTGACGACGCCCGGCCAGCCGGATTCGACCAGGTACAGCGTCGTCTTGTCGGGCGAGAGAGCAAGGCCGTTCGGGAATCTCCGGGACTCCCGATCGACGACTTCCGGCCGGCCGCCGGGCGGGATGCGAAAGAGGTAGCCGTCGTCTTGAGCCCATGTCCCCGACTCGGTCACCCAGAGTGTCCCGTCCGCCGTGAACGCAGGGAAGTTAGGTGAGACGAGCTTGCTGCCCTCGACGGCGTCGGCCAGTACCTCCACGGCTCCGTTCCGCGAGATCCGCAGCACTCGTCCCTGGCCCGCGTCGCACGCATAGCAGCGGCCCTGCGCGTCGAAGGCGAGTCCGAGGAGAAATCCCCCGGTCTCGGCGACGAGCTCGACCGCGTGCGTCTCGGCATCGATCCGAAGGAGCTGTCCGGCCTCCGTCCCACATCAGATGCCGCCATCGAACCAGCTCACTCCTTCGGGATGATCGAGCCCGTCGGCTGTCGAGCTAAGATCGGCAGCCGCATCCCGGACGGGGCCGGCCGCCCCGCTCCCAGAACTCATCTCGGCGCTCCTCTCAGGCTGCCTTCGGCCATCGCGAGGAGGCTACTGTGTCTCCTGTATAGAATCTCGCCTGTTGCGTGGAGTGAGACTTCTCGAAACAGGAACCCGCGGTGAGGACACATCGCCGGCACCGGCGTGGGCCGCGAGTTCAGCGGAGATCCGATCAGCCGCGCGGCGAACCGACCGGCCGAGCTCCGGAAAGTCCTTACGCGGGAGCCGTGTTGTCACCGCCGAAACCGAGATCGCGGCGACGGGATATCCGTCCGAACCGACGACCGGCGCGCCGATGCAGACGGAGCCGACGGCGATCTCCTGGTACTCAGTGGCGAAGCCCCTACGGAGCGATCTCGTAAGAGCCTGCTCGAGCTGCGTGCGCGAGGTGATCGTCCGCTCCGTATACCGGACGTACGGCTCCTCTCCGAGGAACACGATCCGCTGGTCTCGCGGGATCTCGGCCAGGATCGCCTTCCCGATCGCCGTCGCGTGCGGCGGCACCACATCCCCGACCTCGGAGTTGATGCGCAGCGCATGCACGCCGTAGAGAATCGAGACGTACGCGATTCGCCACCGCTGCACGGTCGCGAGGTTGACGGTTTCCCCGGTTTCCGCGCGCAGGGCGGCCATGGCGGGCGCAGCGACGCGGACGACGGAGGAGGTACCTGATGTGGCCACCACCTCCTGCAGCGCCGGGCCCAGCCGATAGACCTGCTCCGAGCGTGCGTGGTGTACATAGCCGCGCGACTGCAGCGTGGCCAGCACCCGGAATGCAGTGGCGCGCGACACGCCTAGCTCCGAGACGACCTCCGAGAGCTTCACTTCGCTTCGCCTGCCAAGCAGTTCGAGCACGTCGAGCCCGCGAAGTAGTGCCGCGCTCACGCTCGGATCCTAGCGTTCCGCATCTCGCGGCACGGCGGCTCGAGCAGGGCGAGCCCGCCAGGCCTCACACCGACCCTTGCTGTCCATTCGACGTGGAGGCCTCGCCGTGATCGCGATCGCAGAGATTCTCGACCCGGCGGAGGCGTCTCCTCCCTGGCCGCTCCTGAGGCAGGTCGGAGTCGACCACATCGTCACACTTCTGGAGGCGGGAGAGCAGCGGATGCGCTTCCTCCGCGGAGTGTCCCAGGCCGAGGCCCCCGGGGTGAAGGAGCAGGACAGCGCGGGTGCAGAACCGTGCTGGAGTCGCTCAGCGCTCGCGCGGCTCAAGCACCGCTACGAGCAAGCCGGCTTCGCGCTCGCCGTGGTCGAGGACAACCCGCCGATGGACAAGATCCGCCTCGGGCTTACAGGTTCCGACGAACAGATCGACTGGTTCTGCGATCAGCTTCGCGCCATGGGCGAGCTCGGCATCCCGGTGCTTTGTTACAACTGGGTCGCCGTCTACGACTGGGCGCGAACGGCCATCGACGTCCCGGCTCGCGGCAACGCGCTGGTCACGGGCTACAGCCACGAGGTCATGCAACAGTTTCCGCCGGCGCCCGAGGCGGAGCTTGTGACGGAGGAGCTGCTCTGGGAGACGCTCGGATCCTTCTTACGGCGTGTCATTCCCGTCGCCGAGCAGGCGGGCGTGCGCTTGGCCCTGCATCCGGACGACCCGCCGATCTCGCCTGTTTTCGGAATCCCCCGGATCATGCGCAGCGTCGCTGCATTCCAGCGTGTGCTCGACCTCGTACCCAGCGCGTGCAACGGAATCACGATGTGCCAGGGCAACTTCACCCTCATGACCGACGACCTACCCGGGACGATCAGGCACTTCGGGCAGCAGGAAAAGATCTTCTTCGTTCACTTCCGCGACGTGCGCGGCGTACCGGCGGACTTCGTGGAGACGTTCCACGACGACGGGCAGACCGACATGTTCGCCTGCATGCGCGCGTATGCAGACGTCGGCTACGACGGCGTTCTACGGCCCGATCACGTTCCGACGTTATACGGCGAGACCAACGACAAGCCCGGATACGAAACGCTCGGACGGTTGTTCGCCGTCGGGTACGTCAAGGGTCTCCGTGAAGCGGCGTACTGGCGCGAGGCCACAACCCCGGAAGGTTGACGGCCGCCTCATTCCTAAAAACGTGTGTCGGAGGTTCGAGTCCTCCCGGACAACGCCATCTGCAGGAGAGCCCAGGGCGCGTCGCCTGCCCTGACGAGCGCTACGGGGAAGTGATTCCGAGCTCGTACCGCCGGAATGGCGCCTCACGACAGGCGCGAGCGACTAACAGCGATTTCTCCCGTGGGGTGTAGACGGCCGTGTGCACCGAGAACATGTCGCCGATGCCTTCCTGGTGGATCGGCGGCGTGCGCAGGGTGCGGGTCAGCCCATCGCGCGTCGCCGGCGTATTGGCACCGAGGCCGTTGAAGGCGGTGCAGCGGTTGCGGTTGGACTCGTCGATGCCGAGGAGCGGGATGTCCACGATGACGTTCTGCAGCTCGTCGGCAGTGAAGCGGTTGACGGCCCAGGCGTACGGCTCCCTGCGCGAACGCACTGCCGTCCGGTCGTGCACCTTCTCCACGATCGCCCGGTCCCCGCCTGCGTCGGCGAGTACATACACGAGGCCATAGCCTGAGGCTGGCACCTCCTTCAGCACCTCAATCGCCGCGGCCACGCTCGCGGCCCGCTCGAGCACGATTCGAGGCAGCACGCATCCGGCAAGGCCAGGGCCCTGATCGAGCATGCCGGGGCCGGCCGTCTGCACCAGAGCCAGTCCGTGCTCGTTGATCCCGGAGTCGGTCCACAGCGTTCCCGGCCAGATCACGTTGAGGTACCGCGGGAGGCCGTCCGAGCGGGGGTCGGCGCGCTGCACCCAGTACCAGCGTTCGTGCAACCGCTCGGCGTCGCCGTTCTTCCCGCACACGGCACCCAGGTCGGGATCGTCGAGCACGATCGCCGAGCATGCCGGGCGGTACATGCCGTCGGGCGACTGGACGCCCGGCACGCCGTCGGAGCCGACGATCAGATTGAGGCGCGCGATGTCCTCGAACGGGATGCCGCTCCCTACGGCGATCCCGACCATCTCGGCGAGCTGGTGACCTCCGCCGAGGCGCTCGAGCGCTCCCACCTCGCGCTCGAGGCGGAGTGCAATCGCCGGATCGTCCCTCCACGAGGCTGGGCAGATCGCGTCGAGCAGGTCGTGAATCTCGCCGCTCAGTGCGTGCCCGTGGGCAACGCCACGGTCGAAGGCGCGACCGGATTGGTCGATGCAGCGGGCAGACGGATCGACTGACGTAGTCATCACGCGATCCTCAGTCGCTCGATACCAGCCTGAAACGTGAGTCCGTGACCCGGAGCGTCGGGCACGCGGTAGTGGCCGCCCACGGGAGCGGGCGGGTCGATGAGGAGGTCGCCGAGCCAGGGAGTGTGTTCGACCCAGCGCCCTTGCGGCGCGCCTGCGACGAGGCTGACGTGCAGCTCCGCGAAGAAATGCGGCGCAAGCTCGATGCCGGCGGCGCTCGCCATGTGCGCGACGCGCCACCACTCGGTGATGCCCCCGATACGAGCGACGTCGTGCTGGAGGACGTCGAGCGCTCGGGGAGCGAGAAACGACCCTGCTTCGTGGCGCGTCACGAAGGATTGGCCCGTGGCGATGCGCACATCGTCCTGCGCACAGAGCCGACGATGGGCGTCCACATCATCCGCGCTTACGGGCTCCTCGATCCAGTAGACGTCGTGCTCGGCGAATCTGCAAATCGCACCCAGCGCCGTGCGCAGGTTCCACTTCTGACCCGCGTCCACCATCACGATCGGCTCGGGACCGATCGCGCGACGCACCGCGGCCACGCGGCGGACGTCGTCGCGCGCGTCGGGAGAGCCGACCATGACCTTGAACGCGGTGAATCCCTCTTCGACCGCCTGCGCCGCGCCGCGCACGAGCTCGCCGGCCGGCAGCGAGAGCCAGCCGCGGCTCGACTCGTAGGCCTGGACGACACGGCGCTCGGCTCCGAGCAGCCGCGCTAGCGGCAGCTCGGCTGAGCGTGCCTTGCAATCCCAGAGCGCGATGTCGAGGGCACTGAGGGCGTGGATCAGGAGACCGCGGCGACCCGCGTAATAGGTCGCCCAGTAAAGCCGGTCCCACAGCTCCTCAGTCGCCCAGCAGTCGGCGCCGATCGCGAGCGGGGCGAGATCCTCGCGCAGGGCCGCGAGCGTTGCGGCGCCGCCGACGCGCAATGCGTAGGTGAAGCCCGTCCCGGTTACGCCCGAGACGGTGCGCACGGTGCAGACGATGAGATCCCAGCTCGAGAGTGGCACAGAGATACCGCCGGCACGCGTGGCGCCACCGGTCACGGGCGCCGGAAGCGGGACGCGGTAGAGCGCGGATTCGACCGCTTCGATTGTGAGACCGTCGGAGCTCAGGCGCCGAGCATGCGCAGGTACGCGTCGACGAAATGCTGCACGTCGTCCTCCATATCAAGGTTGTACGGACCCGGCTCGTACGCCGGCGACTCCACGCCGCGCTGGTTCAGTTCACTCAGCCAGAAGTCCTGCCGGTTCGTGATGTCCCACAGGGCGATGACGTCCGCGACGTCGTAGTCGACACCCTCGACCGCCGTGGCCGGGACAAACCAGTGCGACACGACGAGCGTCCGGTTCGGTGCGATCGGGCGCAGTCCGAATGCCGTTCCGTAGTCGGCTCCCACGCCATGGTGTTTCCCGGGTACCAGCAGAGTCCGACGACGCGATCGGGAAGGCCTCCGCCTGCGTAGTCGCCGAGCAGCACAGAACTCGCGTATGAACCATCGAGCGTCTGGGTCCTCCAGCCCTCCTTCAGCGGCAGGTCGGCGAAGCTGTACGCGGGGTGGTACCGCGATTCCTGATCGCGCCGCGAGCCCTCGTGCTGCCAGATGTCGATCGCAGCGATGAATTCGGGGTGATTCATCTGGCAGTGGTAGCACTCACGGTAGTTCTCCATGATCAGCTTCCAGTTGGCGGCCACGTCGTACACGACGCTATGCGCCACCTTGGCATCCTCGATCCCGAATTGCGCACACTCGGACTCGATACCGGCGAGCGTCTCTGCCACCGGGACCGGAGGGTCCTCGCCGACGGCCACGTACACCATCCCGTGCCACTCCTCTGCCCAGGCGGTCTTCAGGCCCCAGCGCGACGTGTCGAAGTCGGCCGGCATGCGTGGCGCCGTCGCGAGACTTCCGTCCAGGCGGTAGCTCCAGCCGTGGTAGTGGCACACGAAGGCTTTCTTGATCTTGCCGCAGGGGTCCGAACAGATCCTCGCGCCTCGGTGCCGACAGACGTTGTGGAGCGCGTGCAGTTCACCGTCCTCGGCGCGGACGACGATTACGTTCGTCGTGCCCAGCTCCACAGTGATGTAGCAACCCGGATCGTCGAGCTGCGAGACGTGACCTGCGTATAGCCACGAGCGCCTGAAGACGCGATCCATGTCCCGGTCGAACGTCTCCTGCGAGGTGTAGTAGTGCTGCGGGAGGGTCATCCCGCGCAGCTCGTGATGCGACGCCGCCGAACTCACCTAGGGCCCTTGTCGTCGTGGACGGCCGACCCCGATTGGTGGATCGACTCTCACACCTGCCTGG
>JBBQYZ010000006.1:0-16574 GCA_038208205.1 Gemmatimonadales bacterium
AGTGGCAGTCATGACTCAATCAAGCGGACTCGCACGCGATTGATTCCCGCGAGCTGGCATCGGTCGAGCCGCGTCAGTGCGTGGCCGGCCGCGCCGGCGTGGTACCTGGGCGAAGCATGCGCTTGCTGCGACCGTTCGCACGCTCGAGGGGACCCGCCCGTCGCCCGAGAAGCAGATCTCCGGCGTAGCCACGCAGGAGCGGCAGGCGTCGTTCGTCGCGATGCGCGACACCAACCGCGATGGGCGCGCCGACGTCATCAAGCGCGTACCCGGCATCGGCAACACGGGCATCGGCATCGCCAACGGCTACTTGTACGTCGATGAAGGAACGCGTGTCGTTCGCTACGCGCGCCCCGATACGCAGCTCGTCCCGACCGCCAAGGCGCAGGTCGTGGTGGAGGGGATTCCGATGAAGGCCGGGCATCGCGCGCGCAACTTCGCCATCGGCAGCGACGGCGCGCTCTACCTCAACATCGGCTCGGCCACCAACAGCTGCCAGCAGAAAGATCGTGCAAACAAGTCGCCGGGTGTCGACCCGTGCCGCGAGCTGGAGACCAGAGCCGGCCTCTGGCGATTCGACGCGAACAAGTCGAACCAGCGGCCCACGACGGCGACTCGCTTCGCGACCGGCATCCGGAACGGGATGGGTATCGCCTTCGGGCCGGACGGAAAGCTCTACGCCACGCAGCACGGCCGCGACCAGCTGCACGACAACTGGCCGGACCTCTTCCCCAGCACGACGTACCAGGCGGAGAACCCGGCCGAGGAGCTGTTGCAGGTGAGCCAGAACGACGACTTCGGCTGGCCATACTGCTATTACGCCGTCGATCAGAAGAAGCTCGTGAACGCGCCCGAGTACGGCGGCGACGGCAAGGCCGACGATCGCTGCACGAGCCGCAAGGCGCCGGTCGCCGCCTATCCCGGCCACTGGGCGCCGATGTCGCTGCTGTTCTACGACGGCAGCGCCTTCCCCGCGCGCTACCGGAACGGAGCGTTCATCGCTTTCCACGGCTCGTGGAATCGCGCACCTGAGCCGCAGGCAGGCTACCGCATCGTTTTCCAGCCGATGTCGAACGGTGCCTCGGCGGGCGACTCCGAGACCTTCGCCGACGGGTTCGCCGAGGTTCCCCCCGCGCAGTTGCAGCCGGGCACGGCGAAGCATCGGCCGACGGGCATGGCGGCCGGACCCGACGGCTCGCTGTACGTGACCGACGATCTCGGCGGCCGCGTGTACCGCATCACCTACGGCACCAGCAAGTAGCACATAGCTGGACGGCGAGGCGCGGACGCGGAGGACCGGAGGGCGGGCGGCGCGGTCATGCGCGCCCGCCCTCTCGCATGTGGTACGCGGCATGTGGCATGTGCATTGCTTTTGAGCACGCTTCGAGCGCGTGCGTCCAATCTTCCCATCGCCGCAGTGACATCCGAGAACCCGCGCGACAGCGCTCCCACTCCGCCGGTGAGCGCGCCCGCTGGTCGACGGAAGAGGCTCGCACTGTGGATGGTCCGGCTCGCGCTCCTTGTCGCGGCCGGCTGGGCGTTGCGGCGCGAGCTCCACGACGTGGACCCGGCTGCCCTGCTGCAGTTCGCGTGGAACGAGGGATGGACGCATCTCCCCCTCGCGATCGCCTGCACGATCGCCAGCTTCGTCGTGCTCGGCCGGGTGGAGCGCATGGCGCTCCGGTATTCCGGCGTCTCGCACACCGTGCCGGCGCCGGCGGCGTACGCAACGGCGTTCGTCGCGCACGCCTTCAGCCAATCGGTCGGACTGGCGCTCCTGACCGTGGCGGCGGTGCGGGTGCGCGGATACCGGCGTTACGCCGTGGAGTCGTGGGCTACGCGACCCTGCTGCGGGCCTATCTGGTCGCGCAGACCGCCGGCGTCGCCAGCCACATCCCGGGGGGGTATGGCGTGTTCGAGCTGGCGATGGTCGCGCTCCTTCCGGCGTCCACGCCCTCGGCGCGCGTCGCCTTGGTCGCTGCGCTGCTGCTCTTCCGCGTTGTGTACTACCTCCTGCCGCTGCTGACGGCCGGCGTGCTCGCGGCGGTGGTCGAGCTGCGCGCGGGGCGCCGCTCGCCCGCCTCCGCGATCCAGCCTGCGGTCCGCGTCGGATTCGTCGACGGAGGCGTAGCGAGTGGACGCTGACGTGATGCCGCGGCATTCGGGGCGCCACCGGACGTCGGCACGGGCGGAGGTCGAGTGGCTGATCGACAACGCCGACGCCTACCGGGCATTCGTGGTCGCGATCCGGGGCGCCCGACACCGCCTGTGGATCTCGCAGCTCGCGATCGATGTGGATTGCGTGGCGTACGACGTCCCGGCCGCGGACGGCACGGCGCACTCGGACGACCGACCGCCGGTCCGCGTGATCGACGAGCTGCTGCGCGCGGCACGGCGCGGCGTCGACGTACGCCTCCTGGTGAACGCCAGCCTGCTGCTCGACACCGCCAAGCCACTACGCGAGTTCTTCGGGGCGCACGACTGCCGTCCGGGCTGCGTGCTCGTGCGCGGGGTGAGCCGGTTCCCGCAGCTGCTGCACGCCAAGATGCTGATCGCCGACGAGGCCGACGCCTTCCTCATCGGCTCGCCGTTCGCCAACGGCTACTGGGACGATCGCCACCACGCGCCGGTCGACGCACGCCGCCCGGTGCGGGAGCTCGGTGGGCGCCCACTGCACGACCTGTCCGTTCAGCTGCGCGGCGCCGCAGTCCGCCGCGCGGCGCAGGTGTTCGTGGAGCTGTGGAACGCCGCGGGCGACGTCGAGGCCCGCGACCGGTCACCCCTCGCGCTGCCCGCCGGCCCCTCGCGCACGATCACCACGCCGGCACCGGTCCGCGTGCTGTGCACCGCGCCGGTGAGGAGCAGTCCGTCGCGACGACGCGGGCGCATGGAGATCCTGCCCGTGCTGCTCGACGGCATCGCGCGGGCCCGCGCGCTGATCTATATCGAACACCAGTACCTGAGCGCGCGCCCGGTCATCGACGCGCTCACCGCCGCGTTGTCGCGCGAGCCGGCGCTCGAGGTGCTCGTGGTGCTCAATCAGAACCCTGACGTGACCGCGTACCGCGGGTGGCAGAACCGGCGGCTCGCCGAGGCGGGGCTGTTCGCGCACCCGCGCGTCGGGGTGTTCGCGCTCTGGACCGCCGGGCGCGGCGGTGCCGCTGGTCCGCGGCCGATCAACCAGCTGTTCGTGCATTCCAAGGTCGTCACGGTCGACGACCGGTGGGCGATGGTCGGCAGTGCCAACCTCGATGGCGTTTCGCTGCACTCCTACGGCGACGACTTCACCGGCGTCCTGGGACGCAGCATCTTCCGCGGCGTCCGCAACTTCGACGTGGCCGCCGTGCTCGATGCTGCCGCCCCGGACGATTCGACTGCCAGCTGCGTGCGCAACCTGCGGACTCGGCTGTGGGCGGAGCATCTTGGCGGTACGCCTGCCGCCCACCGATCGCGCCCGCCGGAGGGATGGGTTGCTCGCTGGCGCGCCCTCGCGGCCCGTAACGTCAGCGGCCTCAATCGGTTCCAGGTCGCTCGCCGCCGCGCGGCGACGTTCGTCCTTCCCTACAGCATCCGTCCCACGCCCCGCGCCCAACTCGCCGACGTGGGCGTGATTTTCGCGCCCAGGGAGCTCGACCTGTGCTTCGAGCCATCGTGGCTCGAGGTGCGGTTCAGCCCGAATTGGGTCCGCAACATGTTCGGCTAGCGTGCGACACGAGGCGACATGATCATCGGAGAGCCGGCTGGTGCCGGCATGGTACACGAGGAAGCGGCGCGCGCGGCGTTCGAGTCGTTCGTGGGGGAGGAGGGCTTTCCCTGCCTCGCGGCCAAGGGCGCCGTCCGCCGCGAGGAGGTCACGCTGCGCGTCTACGACCGCCTCGGCGCGGCGCGCGAGGTGGCTCGGCTGGCGGCCGACCTCGAGCGGTTCGTGAGCGAGACGCCGGCTGATGGCGCGGGCCTGCGCACCTTCGTCGCCGTCTTCCCGGCCGATCCGCCGGACGACGAGCTCGCGTTCGAGCGCCGGTTGTGGCGGGCGCTGCAGCGGCTGCACGAGCACGACGCACCGCTCAGCGAGTGGGATCCCACGGTGAGCGCCGACCCGGAGAGCACACAATTCTCGTTCAGCTTCGGCGGACGGGCGCTGTTCGTGGTCGGGCTGCACCCCGCCAGCTCTCGGCTGGCGCGGCAGTTCCGGTGGCCCGCGCTTGTGTTCAATCCGCGCGCGCAGTTCGAGCGGTTCCGGGCCGAGGGGAAGTACGACCGACTGCGCACCGCGGTGCGCGAGCGCGACGTGGCGCTGCAGGGTACCGCCAACCCGAACCTCGCCGACTTCGGCGAGCGCTCGGAAGCGAGCCAATATTCCGGCCGCGCCACGGAGGCAGGGTGGCGCTGCCCCTTCCACCACACCGACCCGTGACCGCGCGCTCGCGCCTGCACCTCGCGCCGCAGACGGGCACCGGCTTCGTCGTGCATCGGGGCGAGCTGCTGAAGATCATCGACCTCGAGGGCGAACAGGTGTCCGATCTCACCTCGTTCGCACACGACGACCGCGGCGAGTGGCTCTCGTCGGGTCGCACGATCGACTACGCCAACACCATCTACCTCACCACCGGGCACACGCTCTATTCCAATCGCAGCCGTCCAATGTGGACGGTGCTCGAGGACACGGTGGGCCGTCACGACTTCCTGCTCACACCGTGCAGTCCCGAGACCTTCACGATCCTCTACGACGGCGTGACGGGGCATCATCCAAGCTGCTTCGAGAACCTCGTCAACGGCCTCGCACCGTTCGGCATCGCACCCGATGCGATCCCCACCACGCTCAACGTGTTCATGAACGTGGTCGTGCAGCCCTCGGGCGAGCTGCAGATCCTGCCGCCGCGGTCGCGCGCCGGCGACTATCTGCTGCTGCGCGCGGAGATGGACCTCATCGTCGGAGTGACCGCCTGCTCGGCCGAGCTCTCCAACAACGGGCGCTTCAAGCCGATCGACGTGGAAGTGCATCCGGCGGGGACGACGCCAGCATCTGCCGCGCCGGGGCGAGACGCGAGCGCAGCACGCGCACCGGCGTAGCGGCGTGACGCAGCACGCGCCCGCGATAGGGCACGCCGCCCAGCAGCACGCGCGCGCCGAGGGCGAGCCAGCTGCACACCGCCCGCTCGGCGAGCCACACCGGCGCGAGCAGTGCTCCACTGGCCGGAAACACCGCGCGTCCCCCCGCTCGACGTCGCCCCAGCTCCGCCACGGCGGTGGCGGCGAGCGCGCTGACGGCGAGCGCGGGCCAGCCCATGGTGACCACGCCGACGATCGCGAGTGGCAGCAGGGCGAGCTGCGTCGTGAGCCGCGCCGGGCGCGCGAGCTCGTCGTACGCCTGCCGCACGCGCTGCGACCAGAAGTGCGTCGTCGTCGCCGGACGTCGCAGCACGAAGGCGTCCAGCAGCACCGCCTCGCGGCCACCCATCGCCTGCACGGTGCGCACGAGCTCGAGGTTCTCGAACATCGCGCGGCCATCGTATCCGCCGGCGGCGCGCAGCAGCGAGCGTCGCAGGCCGAGGGTGCCGGGCCAGTCGCCGCCGGTCATCCGATTCAGGAGCATGCGGCCCGTGTCGAGCCGCGCGTGCCAGGGCATCGGCACGAAATAGTTCTGCGGGCGTACGACGTCGGCGTCGTCGAGCGCGGCGAGCACCTGCCCCAGGCTGCGCTCGTCGTAGCGCACGTCGTCGTCGGCGACCACGACGCGCTCGTGCGAGGCGGCGCGCACGCCGGTGAGGACGCCGCCCACCTTGCCCATCGGCGTCACCAGCTCGGGCGCCGGTGCGAGGTGGCGCACCACGCCGCCCCACGCCGCGGCGTGCGCCGCGAACACCTCGGGTGGCGAGCCGTCGACGACGATCGTCTCGATCCGGCCGGCGAGCCAGTGCAGGTACGCCGTGAGCTCACCGCCCGCCTGCGACACCGCCGCCCTGATGGGGAGGACATATGAAGCGGGCGCCGTATCGCTCGGTGTCATGGACGCATGGGGCGCAACAGGCATGCCCCGCCTCCGGCGCGCGACAGGCATGCCCCGCCTCCGGCCCCCGGCCGCGCCGGTGACCGGTCGGGACGACGACGGGCCGCTCGGCGACCTCCCGCCCGACGTGATGCGTGCCGAGCTCCATCGAATGGCCGACTGGGTGGCCGACTACCGTGAGTCGCTCCGCACCCGCGCGATCGTGCCGGCCGTCAGGCCCGGCGACGTGACGGCGGGACTCACCGCCTCGCCCCCCGAACACGGCGAGTCGATGGAAGCGATCCGGCGCGACCTCGACGCGGTCGTGATGCCCGGGATCGTCCACTGGGGACATCCCGCCTTCCTCGGCTACTTCGGCAGCACCAGCAACGGGCCGGCGCTGCTGGGCGAGATCGCCGCGGCGGCGCTCAACGTCAGCGCGATGACGTGGCGCACCTCGCCCGCCGCCACGGAGCTGGAGACGACGGTGCTGTCATGGATCCGCGAGATGATCGGCCTGCCCGAGTCGTTCACCGGCGTGGTGTACGACACCGCTTCGGTAGCTGTCCTCCATGCCCTCGCCGCCGCGCGCGAGCGCGCCTTTCCCGACGTGCGCGCGCTCGGCATCGCCGCGCGGGCGGAGGTGGGCGTGGCGCGGGTGTACGCCTCCGACCAGGCCCACAGCTCGCTCGAGAAGGCGATGACCATGCTGGGCCTCGGCGAGTCGAACGCGGTGCGCATCCCCACCGACGGCGACTACCGGATGGATGTCGGCGCGCTCGAGCGCGCGATCGCCGATGACCGGCGGCGTGGACGAGTGCCGATGGCGGTCGTGGCCACCGTCGGCACCACGTCGTCGGCGAGCGTCGACCCGGTGGCGGCGATCGCGCGCCTGTGCGCCGCCGAGCATCTGTGGCTGCACGTCGACGCAGCGTACGGCGGCGCGATTGGTGTCCTCCCCGAGGGGCGCGCCCTGCTCGACGGCGTGGAGCGCGCCGATTCTCTCGTCGTGAACCCCCACAAGTGGCTGTTCGTGCCGCTCGACTTCAGCACCCTGTACACGCCGCACCCCGAGGCATTGCGCGCCGTGTTCGCGCTCACGCCCGAGTATCTGCGCGGCGACGCGTCCACCAGCACGGGCGCCGCGGTGGACTACATGGATTACGGCATCCAGCTAGGGCGGCGCTTTCGCGCGCTCAAGGCATGGATGGTGTTCCGCGCCTTCGGCCGACGCGGGATCGAGGCGCGGGTGCGCGAACACTGCCGACTGGCCGCCGCGCTCGCCCGCCGGGTCGAGCGGGAGCCCGGGTTCGTCCTCGCCGCACCCCAGCGCATGAGCGTGGTCTGCTTCCGCTGTGTGCCGCCCGGCCTGCCCGCCGACGCGTGCGACGCCCTCAACGAGTCAATCGTGGACCGCGTCAATGCGTCGGGGCGCGCCTATCTTACCCATACCCGGCTGAGGGTGGGGACGGTCATGCGTGTCGGTTTCGGGAACGTCCTCACGGCGCAGCCTGACGTCGACGCCGCCTGGACCGGGATCCTCGCCGAACGGGACCGCCTGCTGACCGCTGCGCATCCCGACACGCACCTTCGCGGCGCCCCGGGGTAGGATCTCGTCAGCCCCACGAGCAGCGACGTCGACACTCACGAACAACTCGCGAACAACCCGCGACGCCCCGACCATGACCGCTCGTTCCAACGACACGCACGATGCCGCCGAGGACTGCGGCGGGTGTCCACTGCACGGACCATCGCCGGCCGTCGGCATGGAGCGCCGCGCCTTCCTGCGCAACGCCGTCGTGGCGCTCGGCGCCCTCTCCATGCTGGGGCTCGACGCGCGCGATGCCGCCGCCTTGCCGCTTGGCGAGACCGCGCCGCTGCGCCCGGTCGTCAGTGACCGTAGCGCCGAGAAGCGCTATCCGCTCCCGGCCGCGGATGGCGTGTCGATCGATCGTGACAACTCGGTGATCGTCGCGCGCGCGACGGGCAAGGTGTACGCGTTCAGCCTCTCGTGCCCGCATCAGAACACCGCGCTGCGGTGGGACGACGGCGACCACGAGTTCCACTGCCCCAAGCACAAGTCCCGCTATCGTCCGGACGGCGCCTTCATCGAGGGCCGCGCGACGCGCAACATGGACCGTCTCGTCGTGCGCCGCGAGGGCGCCGTGATCGTGGTGGACGTGGACCGGCTGATCCAGGAAGACGAGAACGCCGCGGGCTGGGCGGCGGCGTTCATCGCCGTGTGAGGAGGGCGGTGGGAGGTGAGGGGTGGGAGGTTCACTCACTCGGAGTCACCTGCCACCTCCCACCTCGAACCGCCGTTCCGAGGCACGGTCCTTGACCCCTCGGCGGGAATGCCCCAACGCTGGCCCGCACGACTCTGGATCGTCCGTCACGGCGAGAGCGCCGGGAACGTGGCGCGCGACGCGGCGACGAGCGCCGGTCTTCCCTTCATCGACATCGCCGAGCGGGACGTCGACGTCCCACTTAGCGAAACGGGCGAGCGGCAGTCCGCCGCGCTCGGCCGCTGGTTCGCGGCCATGCCCGCGACGGCCCGGCCCAACGTCGTCCTCGCCTCTCCGTATCTCCGCGCACGGCACACCGCGTCGATCATCGAGTCGGTGGGCGGCATCGCTCCCGACGCCGTCACGAGCGCGGACGAGCGGCTGCGCGAGAAGGAGTTCGGGGTGCTGGACCGACTGACGACCGTCGGCATCCGGCAGCGCCATCCCGAGCAGGCCGAGCTTCGCGCGCGGCTCGGCAAGTTCTACTACCGCCCGCCGGGGGGGCGAGAGCTGGTGCGACGTCATCCTCCGTCTCCGCAGCGCGCTCGACACGATCAGCCTGCACCACAGCGGATCCGACGCGCGCGTGCTCATCGTGGCGCATCAGGTGATCGTCCTGTGCCTGCGCTATCTGCTCGAGGGGATGACGGAGGACGAGATCCTGACGATCGATCGCGCGGCCGACGTCGCCAACTGCGGCGTGACCGCGTACTCGCTCGACCCGACGCTGGCGGACGACGGTGGGTTGCAGCTGCGTACCCACAACTTCGTCGCGCCCCTCGAGGAGGCCGGCGCCCCGGTGACGACACGGCCCGACCCGCCGGTCGCGTCGCGGTGAAGCGCGCGCGCGAAGTCACCCCCGCCCTGCTCCGCCGGCTCTCCCTTCCCGAGCCGGACGCCGGGAGCGACAAGGACGCGCGCGGCCGCGTGCTGGCTGTGGGGGGAAGCGCCGGCACGCCGGGCGCGATCCTGCTGGCCGGTGTGGCCGCGCTGCGTTCTGGCGCCGGTAAGCTGCAGCTCGCGACGGTGCGCTGCGCGGCCCCCTCGCTCGGCGTGGCGGTGCCGGAGTCGCTGGTCGTGGCGCTCGCCGAGACGCGCGGCGGCGAGATCGCTGGCGAGGCGGCGGGTCGCGCGCTCGCCGAGCGGGTACCGAAGGTGGATGCCCTGCTGCTCGGACCGGGGATGACGAGCGACCGGTCGGCGCGCGCGATGCTGCGCGTGCTGGTGCGGCGGATGAGCGACGCGGCGGTGCTCGTGCTCGACGCGGCCGCGATCGTCGCGCTCGCCCCCGACGAGGCGCTGCTGCTGCCGCTCGATGGCCGCGCCGTGCTCACCCCGCACGCCGGCGAGATGGCTTCGCTGCTGGGCGTGGACAAGCGCGAGGTGGAACAGCGCCCGGCGTCGATCGCGGTGGAGGCGGCGCGCCGGTTCGGGGCGGTCGTGGCGCTCAAGGGGCCCGAGAGCTGGATCGCCCATCCGGACGGCACGCTGTATCACTACGCCGGGGGCTCGGTAGGGCTGGCGACTTCCGGGTCGGGCGACACGCTCGCCGGGATCGTCGCGGGGCTCGCGGCGCGCGGCGCCCCCGCGGTGCACGCGGCGGTGTGGGGCGCGTACCTGCACGGCGCAGCGGGTCGGGTGCTCGCGCGGCGGCTCGGGCCGATCGGATTTCTCGCCCGCGAGCTGCTCGACGAGGTACCGTCGATGATGCGGCGGCTGGGCTGAGCGAGCAGTGGGACTGATGCCGGCGCGCGCGCGTGCGCTCCGGGCAGAGTCGGATCAGAGTCGGAATCGCAGCCCGATCTGCGTGGCGAGAGCATGCTCCTGCCCGCGCACGTACCCGAATCGCTCCTCGAGGCTGATCCCGACGGGGACGCGCGAGTAGGGGTTGAGAACGACGCCGGCGAGGCCATCGAGGCCGAATCGCGTCCCCTGCCACTCGGACTGCTGCCCGCCGCTGCGATTCGCCGACGCGCTCACGCCGATGAACGGCACGAGCCAGCTGCGCTCGATCGCCGGAAGCAGCCTGAGGTCACCCGAGACTCGCCCCCGCCCCGGACCGAGGCGGGTCTGCCGCTGATACCCGACAGCGACCGCAGCCCACACGTCGACGGGCCCCGCCCGCGTGATGTGTCCGATGTCGGCGCCGATGCCGAGCGAGGCGCGCCGAGTATCCGAGGCCGGCACGTAGACACCCTGCACCCCGATCAGTTGAGCGAGCGCGTTCGCGGGACAGAGCGCGGCCAGGCCGAACGCGAGGACGACAAGGGCGTCGCGCCGGAACCGGCGTGCGCAACGAGGCTGGGCCGGCAGGGACGGTGCGCTGGGAGACGGGAGCGCGAGGGAAGATCGGTGCATGAAGATTCGGCGACGAAGAGGGCGAGCGCGTGGCGGGCCCGCTCGGAGGGTGATGATGGAGGTGGCGGTGGCCGAGCTCCGAGCGAGGAAGCTATGGTCCGGCGACGGCGCAGGTGCAGTCTCGGCTCGCGGTGCGAAGGAAGCCCGGCACCGGTGGGGAGCCAGCCGTCACCCGCACCCACGAAGGTCGGGCTTCGCGCGCGCGATCGCACCGAGCAACTCCATCTCGCTCATCGACTCCCATTCCACCGGTACCGGTGAGATGTACCGTCGCTCGTCCACGGCCTCGCAGCACAGCCAGTTCGCCCGCCGCATCTCGATCTCGGGGTCCCACCGGTACCCCTCCACCACGAGGTACACGTGCCAGGTTCGCCCCCGGTCGTCCGTGACCGACCTCGTGGGCGTACGCGAGGTTGGCTCTGCCTTGGACACGAGTCAGGACCGTTCGACCGAAGGCATCGGTTCCCGCGGGGCGAAGTAGGCATTGAGCAGCTCCTCTATCGCGCGCACGTATCGCCGGGACCGCGGAGTGAGCTGAAAGTCCGAGCCGAGATCGTCCCCGCCTGGTCGGTAGCACTGCACGAGTCGCATCGCCCGCAGGATGCGCTCGGGCGGCAGGTGACGCTCGACGGCGACTGCGGCCAGCGCCCGAAGTGCGAAGCGCAGTCGGTCGTGCCCTCTGCCAACCGAGACGTACTGCTCGAGTGCAGCGCAGAATTCGGCGAGCTCACGTACGTCGGCGAGCGCTCGTGCTTCGGCGGTAGCGATCATCGTGTTCTGATCACTGAAGAGGGGTACGAATAGGTTGGCGCAGGGCCGGTCGCGATCACCTGCTCGACGTCGTCAGCGCTCGAGCGAGAATGCACACGGAATTCCGCCTCTTCCGCCGAACAGGAAACATACGTTTGGAGCCGGCCCGATCGCCATGATCGTCCACGGACGCGTCGGGCACGTTGCGTTGCACCATGTCGGACTGCCGCGCAACGGTTTGGCGCCGGCCGTCGTCCAATGGAGATGACGGGGCGCGACCGCCGATGTCAGCGTTCGCGCGCACCGGGCATCAGACAGATGGAACGGCCACGCTGCCGTTCCGCGAGCATCCACCACACGGCACCACCCGGAACCACCAATGCCCGCTCGACTTCACTCCGCCATCCTCGGCCTCGCGCTCATCGTCGCCGCCCTCGACGTCGTTCACGGACAGGCCGGCCCCGCCGCCGGTCGGGCCCCCGCCGGTGTGGGCGAGATCCGGGGACGGTCGGTGGACGCCGCGGGCACCCGCTCCGTGACGAGCGGGTCGATCACGGTGCGCCGCACCGCCGACACGGCCTTCGCGGGCGGCACGCTCCTCCGCGCCGACGGCTCGTTCCTCGTGGACGGTCTGGCGCCCGGCCGCTACACGGTCCGCGTCCGCGCGCTCGGCTTCGCGCCGCTGGTGCGCCCCGACGTCGTGATCAGCGCCGAGCGGCCGGTCGTCGATCTGGGCACGCTCTCGCTCTCGGGCGTAGTGGCCAAGCTCGAAGGCCAGGTTGTCACTGCCGAGCGCGAGGAGGTGACCCTGGCCCCCGACCGGAACAGCTACAGCACCAAGAACATGACCACCGCGAGCGGCGGCACGGCGGTCGACGTCCTCCGCAACGTGCCCTCGGTGGAGGTGGACGGCAGCAACAACGTGACCCTGCGCGGCAATGCCAACGTGGTCGTGCAGATCAACGGGCGCTCGTCGCCGCTCAAGGGGGAGCAGCTCGGGAACTTCCTCGCCCAGCTCCCCGCCAGCACGGTGAAGACGGTGGAGGTCTCGACCAATCCATCGGCCAAGAACGATCCCGAAGGCACGGCTGGGATCATCAACATCGTCCTCGACCAGCAGGCCGACCTCGGGCTGAGTGGGGGCTTCACGGCGGGCACGGGCACCACCGGAAAGGCCAACCTGTCGGGCAACATCGGGCGCCAGGCGGGGCCGCTCACCCTCTACCTCTCGGCCAGCCGCTACCAGGACCACCGGTCGCTCGACGGATTCACGACGCGAGCCAACCTGGCGGTCCCCGTGCCGGCATTCGTGGAGTCGATCTCCGACGGGACCATGCGGCCGCGCTTCTACAGCACCATCTTTCGCTCCGAGTACCGCGTCACGGATCACGACGCTCTCTCGGCCGACGCCGTGCTCTCGGGCGGGCGGTTCGCGCGCGAGACAGCGGCCTTCTATACGAATCTCGACGCGGCACCCAGCGTGATCGGCCGGTTCGGCCAGTTCAACGACCAGTTGTCGCGCAGTCTGTCGCAGGACTACGTCGTGGCGTACCGGCGCACCGCCGGCAAGGGGTCGGGGTCTGGCTCGTCCACGCCCGTGTTCTCCACCGAGCTCCGCTACTCGATCAATGACTGGTCGAACGACTCCGACCGGTCAGGCGCGCCGGTGCTCGCGGATGCGGCGGCCGGCGCCGATGCGCTTTCGCGCGCGCGCGACGCCACCGACGAGCGCCTGCCCGCGTGGAACCTGCAGACCGACTACACCCATGCGTTCGGAACGGGCACCAAGCTCGAGACGGGATTCAAGGGCACCGCGCGCTCGAACGCGAACGACTTCACGGCCACGTATCTCGACACCGCGACCGGCCTGTTCGCCGCCGATGCGCAGCGCACGAGCGGCTTCGACTTCCGCGAGCGCATCGGCGCCGCCTACGCCGTGCTGTCGCGGCAGGTGGGCAAGCTGCAGACGCAGGGCGGCCTCCGGCTCGAGGAGGCGTCGACGCGCTTCACCCTGCCCGCCGTGAGCCAGACGTTCGAGACCCGCTACGCGAGCGCGTTCCCGAGCGCGATCCTGTCGTACAATCTCACTGCCACCCGTCAGGCGAAGCTGAGCTACTCGCGCCGCATCAGCCGTCCAGGCCCGGGGCAGCTCAGCCCCATCCCCTACCGCGAAGACGCGCTGCACGAGTTCCGCGGGAATCCGGGGCTTCGTCCGGAGTACACCGACGCCGTGGAGCTCGGGCTGCAGGACGGGCGCGGGTGGGCTCGCTGCAGCTCAACCCGTACGTGCGCCGGACCGCGCACGCGGTGCGCTACATCCAGTTCGTCGACGACAACGGCGTGGCGGTCAGCACCTTCGACAACGTCGCCAGCACGCTGACGGCGGGCACCGACCTCACTGTGAACTTTCACCACGGACCGCTCACCCTGTTCGGCGGCGGAAGCGCCTACCACTACCGCAGCGACGCCGCCAACCTGGCCGGCGATCTGTCGACGCGCACGTTCATCTGGTCGGTACGGATGAACGGCACCTGGAAGCTCTCCCCCGTGACCAATCTCCAGGGCTCGGGGAACTATCGCGCGGCCTCCCTCACCGAAGGCGGTACCCAGGGCGCGTCGGTGTTCATGAACTTCGCGATGCGACGGAAGCTGTGGGGCGACAAGGGCAGCCTCACGCTCCGCGTGGCCGACCCGTTCAACCTGCTGACGTACGGATACCGCACGCTCGACGCGCGCGTGGACGAGCAGTCGGAGCGCCACTTCGGCGTCCGCGGGCTGTTCATCACCGTGTCGCGCAACTTCGGCCAGCAGCTCAAGCTGCGACCGCGGCAGCAGGATGCCGAGCCGCAGGCGGCGCCCGGTCCGCCGGGACCGTGATGGGGGTAGGGGCCGTGTGACGCCGACAGCTTCGTCCGAAGCGATGCGCGCCAGCACGCGCGAGCCGCGCGCGCATTCTTCCGGGACCTCGGCGCAGACGCGACGCATCCTGGGTCGCAGCGCAGCGATGACGGGGGGCACGCTGGTATAGATTGAGCGGTCGGTCATCCCATCTCGTGCGAGCGTGCCATGGCGGGAGGAATCGCAGGCCAGGTCATCGATCATCGGCGAGAAGGACGGCCGCCCCGCGGCGCGGCGGGCAGTCGGCGCATCGCCGCGATCGACATCGGCTCCAACTCGGTCCGACAGATCGTCGCGGATGTCACACCCGACGGTGGCATCACCGTGGTGGACGAGATGAAGGCGGCCCCGCGTCTGGGCGCCGACCTCGACGAGTCGGGGATGCTCGGCACCGTGGCGATGGAGCGCGCGGCCGAGGCCGTGGGGCGGATGGCGACGCTCGCGCGCCAGCTCGGCGCCGAGCGCATCGAGGCGGTCGCCACGAGCGCCGTGCGCGACGCCGCGAACGCCGCCCAGTTCATCGCCCGCGTACGCCAGGAGGCGGGGGTCGAGCTGCGCGTCATCGACGGTGCGGCCGAGGCCCGGCTCTCGTACCTGAGCGCCCTCGCCCACTTCGACCTCGGCGTGGGCCGCACCGTGGTGATGGACATCGGCGGCGGCTCACTCGAGCTGGCGCTCGCCGTCGACGGCGTGCTCGACGGATTGGAGTCGCTCCCGCTCGGCGCGCTGCGCCTCCCGGAGCGCTACCTCCGTCACGGCGCCGGCCACAAGGCGGTCGGCGCGCTGCGCGCCGACGTGCGCGACGCGCTGCGCGCGGTGCTGCCGCGCGCCGCCTGGCGTGGCGCGCAACTCATCGGGTCGGGCGGCACATTCACCAACCTCGCCGCGATCTATCTGGCGCGACGAGGCATGCTCGCCGCCCGCAACGTGCACGCCACCGTGGTGCCTCGGGAGGACGTCGAGCACATCCTCGACGCGCTCCTGGCGATGTCGCCCGACGAGCGACGCGGCGTGCCCGGCCTCAATCCGGAGCGCGCCGACATCATCGTGGCTGGCCTCGCCGTAACCGCCGAAGTCCTGGCGCGGGCGGAGGGACGCGCGGTCACGGTGTCGCGCTACGGGATTCGCGAGGGCCTGCTGCTCCAGGCGGCGCGCGTCACCCCGCTGATCGCCGATCCCGGGCAGGCCCGCGAGCGCTCCGTGCGCGAGTTCGCCGCCCGCTGCCACTACGAGCAGGGCCACGCTGAGCAGGTCCAGCGGCTCGCCCTCCGCCTGTTCGACACGTTGGGTATGCGGCTGGGCTGCGCCCCCGACGAGCGGGCCACCCTCGCCGACGCGGCGTTACTGCACGACGTCGGTTATCACATCAACTACGACCGTCACCACAAGCATTCGTACCACCTGATCATCCACGCCGAGCTGCTCGGCATCTCGCCGGCGGAACAGGTCGTGATCGCGAACGTGGCGCGCTATCATCGCGGCGCGGCGCCCAAGAAGAAGCACCGCAACTTCGGTGAGCTCGACGTGGAGCTGCGAGACCAGATCGTCAGGCTCGCCGCCATCCTTCGTGTCGCCGACGGCTTCGACCGCGGCCACGTGAGCGCAGTGGGAGAGCTCGGCGTGCGCTGGCTCGCGCGGGCGATCCGCATTGCACCCCGGCCGGCACGCGGGCGCGGAGCGCTGCGTCTCGAGCTCTGGGGTGCGCACCGCAAGTCCGAGTTGCTCGCGAAGGTAGCCGGGGTGCCCGTCGAGATCGTGGGCGCGGACGGCGAGACGCTGTCGTCGCTGAACGTCGAGGGTGACGGGGAGTGAGGCCCTGCGCCGGCGCCTAGTCGCCGGCCTGCCGGGACTGATTCGCCTCGTCCGGGAGATAGGCGTCGACCCGCCGTGCTGGCCCCTCGCCCCCTTCGCCTCGCCCCCACGGGTCGGCGAGCAGACGCTCGTGCGTGGCGCGGACCGCCCCATCCGGCGTGCGCTGTCGGTACGTGCCGTCCGCCGCCAGCTCCCAGGCCTGCCGGTTGTCCTCCAGGCAGACCTGCAGCATCGAGCGGAGCCTGTCGCGCAGGTCGGGCGTCTCCACCGGCGCGACCGCTTCGACCCGTCGCAGGAAGTTGCGCGGCATCCAGTCGGGGGACCCGATGTAGAACTCGTCGTCCCCCGCGTTGCCGAACTGCCACAGCCGTGAATGCTCGAGAAACCGTCCGATGATGCTGACCACGCGGATGCGCGAGCTCACGCCGGGCAGTCCAGGGCGCAGACAGCAGATGCCGCGCACGATCAGGTCGATCTCCACGCCG
>JBBQYZ010000007.1:0-16195 GCA_038208205.1 Gemmatimonadales bacterium
TGCGCTTACCCAGTTGGCGGCGCTCCGGCGCGGGATGCTCGAGCGCGGCGATGGTGAAGGATGGCGCGCGGCGGCTCGCGAGCTGCTGGCCTCGGACTTCTGTCACGCCGTGGAGAGCGGTGCGGTGGTGGCGCGGATGACGCCGTGGCGCTGATCGTCCTCGGTGTGAGCCACCACGGCGCGCCCGTCGACGTCCGCGAGCGCCTCGCCTTCCGCGCCAGCGAGGTCGTTCCCTCGCTCCAGCGACTGCGCGACCGCACTGGTGTGCGCGAAGGAGTGCTCCTCTCGACGTGCAATCGCACGGAGCTCTACCTGGTCGAAGGGGGCGTCGGGGCGGTGCCCGCCGCCTGGTCGATGCTGGGAGAGCGTCTGGGTGCCAACGCCAGTGTCTTCGGATACGTCCGGCGCGATCGCGAGGCGGCGGCGCATCTGTTTCGCGTAGCATCGGGAATGGACTCGATGATGGTGGGCGAGGCGCAGATCCATGGGCAGGTGCGCGACGCGTGGGAGGTGAGTCGACCGGCGTCGGGGGCGGTGCTCAATCGCCTCTTCCAGAGCGCGCTGTTGGTGGGCGGGCGGGTGCGCAACGAGACCACGCTCGGCCATGGCGCGATGAGCGTGAGCGCCGCGGCGGTGCAACTCTCCAAGAAGATCTTCGGCGCGCTCGTCGGGCGGCGCGCGATGGTGCTCGGCGCCGGCGAGATGGCGGAGCTCGCCCTCGCGTCGCTCCAGCAGGAGGGAGTGCGGGCAGCGGTCGTCGCCAACCGGACCTTCGAGCGCGCGCAGGAGCTCGCGGCGCAGTACGGCGCGACCGCTGTCCACTACGAGGACGCCTGGGAGGCGTTGTCAGCCGTCGACCTGCTCCTCTGTTCCACCGCCTCGCCGCACCCGATCGTGAGCGCCGAACGCGTGCGCGCCGCGGTGGAGCGCCGCGGTCATCGGCCGTTGTGCATCCTCGATATCGCCCTGCCGCGCGACGTCGATCCCGCCGTCGCGGAGCTCGACAACGTCTTTCTCTACGATCTCGACGACCTGCGCAACGTCGTCAACTCCAATCTCGCGCGGCGGCAGAGTGCGGTCCCGGCCGCCGAGGCGGTGATCGGCGAGGAGGTCGAGAAGTACTGGCAGTGGGTGGCCGGACTCGCGGCCGTGCCCGTCCTGACGCAGTTTCGCGAGGAGATGAATCGGGTGCGTGAGCGCGAGCTCGCGAACGCGCTTCGTCGCCTCCCCGACCTCAGCCCCGCGCAACGCGCGGCGGTCGAACACCTCTCACATTCGCTGATGAACAAGTTCATGCACGAGCCGTCGGTTCGCCTGCGCGCAGCCGCCGCCAACGGCCGCGGGCTCGGCGTCGTCGATGCAGCACGCTACCTGTTCGCCCTCGACGAGCGAGGCGAGCCGACGACCGAATCCCTGGCCGAGAGCGGGGATCCCGCGGCCCCCGCCGTGACCGACAACCGATGAAGACCGCGCTCATCACGGGAGGCGCCGGGTTCATCGGCTCGCACGTCGCCGAGCGGTTTCTTGCCGAGGGGTGGACGGTTCACGTCGTCGACAACCTGGTGACGGGCAAGCGCGAGAACGTCGCGGCGGGAGTCACCTTTCACGAGCTCGACATCGGCGACGCCAAGGCGGCGTCGCTGATCGGCACGGTCAGGCCGCAGGTGCTCGTGCATCTCGCGGCGCAGATGGACGTGCGCAAGAGCGTCATCGATCCCAAGTTCGACGCGACGACGAACGTCGTGGGGTCACTCAACCTGATGGAAGCGATTCGCGCTGGCTCGCCCGCAACGCGAATTGTGTTCTCCAGCACAGGCGGCGCGCTCTACGGGGACCATACTACGCCCCCCAATGAAGAGATCTTCCCGAAGGACCCCGAGTCGCCGTACGCCATCTCGAAGCTGGCTTTCGAGCTCTACATGGCGTATTACGCGCGCGTGCACGGGCTCGAAGCCGTCGCGCTCCGATTCGGCAACGTCTACGGTCCGCGTCAGGACCCGCATGGCGAGGCCGGCGTGGTGGCGATCTTCTGCGGTCGGCTGCTGGAGGGCCGTCCGTTGACGATCTTCGGCGACGGTTCGCAGACGCGCGATTACGTGTACGTGACCGACGTCGCGGAAGCGACCTGGCTTGGCGCGACGCGCCCGCTGCCGCCAGTCGGACTGCTGGATGCCAGGGCATTCAATATCGGCACTGGGGTCGGCACACCGGTGGTGCGGCTCGCCGACATTCTGCGCGCCGCCGCCGCCCGAGACGTGCCGATCGAGCACGCTCCCAAGCGGCCCGGCGAGCAGCAGGACTCGTTTCTCAAGGTGGACAAGGTCGGTCGGGAGCTCGGGTGGCGCGCGACGGTCTCGCTGGAAGAGGGACTGCAGCGGAGCTTCGACTGGTTCGCCACGCGCTTTCGCGCCGCTTCGGGCACGGCAGGTTCGGCGTCCAGGTGATGGGGATGGTGGTGGCGATGGTGCAATCGGCGGGCGCCGTCCCGACGTCGGCGCGTGATCTGATCACGCACGCCAGCACCGCCACGCAGGTGGTGCTCGGCATCCTCATCGTCCTGTCGCTCGTGAGCTGGGCGATCATGCTGGGCGTTGGGCGCGAGCTCACCCGCTCGCTCCGGACCTCGCTGACGTTCGCGCGCGAGGTCGAGCGGGCGCCGCGGTGGGAGGACGCGGGCGTCGTGGTGAAGCATGCGTCTCCCAGTGCCGCCCATCGATTGCTCGTGCGGGCGCTGCAGTTCGTCGGCGATGGAACGCGTCGAGGGGGTGAGACGGGCGAACCGTCAGCTCGCCTCGCACCAGTGGCCGCGGCGTCGCAAGTGGAGACGCTTCGCCTGGTGCTCGACGCCGAGTCGCTCTCGGAGCGCGACCGGCTCGGACGCTTCCTTCCGTGGCTGGCGACGATCGGCTCGGCCAGTCCGCTGATCGGGCTGCTCGGCACCGTGCTGGGCATCATCAGCGCCTTCGTCGGGATCGCGACGAGCGGATCGGGGAATCTCGCGTCCGTAGCACCGGGCGTGGCGGAGGCGCTCGTCGCGACCGCCGCCGCGCTCAGCGTGGCGATCCCCGCCACCTTCGGTTACAACATCCTCGCCAACCGGCTCAATCGGCTGGACAACCTGCTCGAGGGCTTCGGCACCACGGTGATCGCGATGCTGGTGCGCGAGGGCCGAATCTAGATGGCCCGGCATCGCCGGCGTGAGCTCGCGCTGAATTCGGAGATCAACGTCGTGAGCCTGATCGACGTGATGCTCCTGCTGCTCGTGATCTTCATGATCACCGCACCGATGATGCAGGGCGGGGTGGACGTCGCCCTCCCCAAGGCCGACGCGAAGCCCCTCGACCAGCCCAAGAGCGGCCTCGTCGTGAGCGTGGACCGCGCCGGCGCGGTCTACGTGGACGAGACCCGGATGACGCTACCGGAGTTTCGTGCGTCGTTTCGCGCGCTGGCGAGCAATCGCGTGCGCGACGGCGTGTACCTGCGCGCCGATTCCGGAGTGCCCTATGGCATCGTGGCCCAGGTGCTCGCGGTCATGCGCGGCGCGGGAGTCGGAGACGTGGGGCTCGTGACCGACCCCGAGACGGGGCCATGATCGCGACCGCCCCCCGTGGCGGGCTGTCGCTGCGCACGCCGATCGCCATCTCCTCGGCGCTGCACGTAGTCGTCGCATCTTCACTGCTCCTTTCGCGGCGCGCAGCGTCCGTCCCGGTGCCGCCGACGTACCGGGTGAGCCTGGTCGCGGCGCCTCCCGGCCCGCGCCAGGTCGGCGTCGTGGAACCCGCGCCCCCGAAGCCGGCGCCCAGCACGCCCACGCCCCCACCCGCACCTGCGTCCCGCGAGCTGCCCGACCCCTCGCGAATGCGCGCGCCGGCGAAGGTCGCGAAGGCGCGCACTCCGAAGGTCGCCACGCCGGCCGTGGGTGCGACGCCCGTCAAGGCGGCGGCGCCGGCGCCCGCGGCGGGCGGCGGGCCGACCGGGGGCCGAGGAGCGGACGTCGCCAACGTGCAGGTCGCGGGGATCGAGTTCCCGTATCCGGCGTACCTGCAGAACGTCGTCCGCCGCATCGCCATGCAGTTCACGCCCTCCCGCGGTGGTTCGCTGACCGCAGTCGTCGCCTTCCTGATTCGCCGGGACGGCAGCGTGAGCGGCATCCGGCTCACCACGCGATCGGGCGTCTACTCCTTCGACACCGAGGCGATGGGCGCGGTGGAGGCGGCGGCGCCGTCGTTCGGCCCCCTGCCGACCGGTTTTCGGGATGACGTCCTGCCGGTGATCTTCAGCTTCGACCCACGCCTCATCCGCTGATGGAACTCTCGCTTCGCCCGCGCGCGCTGGCCGCGCTGCTGCTCATCGCCGCGCCGCTCGCGCTCGTCGCCCAGGACACCAGCTCACGCGGCGTGCGCATCGGTCTCACTTACGATCCGGGCACCAAGCCGGGCATCGTCGTCCTGCCTGTAACCGGGAGTGCAAGCGATTCGATCAGAGCGATCCTCGAGCGCGACCTCGACTTCGGCGACCGGATCAACGTGATCGCGCTCGACGCCGGTGCGTCGCGCACCGTGACTCGCGTTTCGGGGCCCAACTGGGCACTCCTCGCGCAGCTCGGAGCGGCGGCCGCGGTGCAGGTCACGCCCGCTGCCAGTGGTCTACACCTGTCGGTGTTCGATGTCGCCAAGCGTCGGACGGCGCTGATCCGGGATTTTCCGGTCCCTGCCACGAGCGACATGCGCGCCTGGCGGGCGGCGGTGCACCGCCTGTCGGACGAGCTGGAGGAGGCGCTCACGGGCACGCGAGGCGTGGCGCGCACCCGCGTCCTCTTCGAGCGCGATCGCCGGCTGTGGATCGTCGACAGCGATGGTCAGGGCGCGATGCCAATCGGTGATGCAGGAGCGCCTGGCTCGGCATCGTGGCATCCGGGCGGGCGGCTGATCGCTTACTCCACGTATGTACCGTCGCGCATCGTGGTGCAGGATCTCGGCACTGGTCGGACGCGCACTCTCGCCGGCGGGTCAGGGGTCTACATCTCGCCGGTGTTCAGCCCCGACGGCTCGCAGATCGTGTACGCTCACGGCGTCGACGAGGGCGTGGACCTCTATGCGGCGCCCACTTCGGGCGGGGCGGGACGGCGTCTGTCGGTTGGCCGCGGCAGCGACAATGTGTCGCCCAGCTTCAGCCCCGACAGCCGGCGCATCACGTTCATGTCGGGACGCGCGGGGCATCCGGAGATCTACACCATGGACGCCGACGGTACGAACGTCGACCTTCTGACGCCGCTCGACGTGGGCGAGAGCGCGTACCGCGCCAGTCCGGACTGGGCGCCGGACGGGCGACAGGTCGCCTTCCAGTCGCGCATCGCGGGGACCTTTCAGCTCCTGACCGTGAGTCTGCGCGACCGCGGGCTCCGGCAGCTCACCAGCGACGGCAGCAACGAAGACCCGTCATGGGCTCCTGACGGAAGGCACCTGGTGTTCGTCTCTTCCCGGAGCGGGGTGCGGCAGCTCTGGGTGATAGATGCCGAGAGCGGTCGCACCCGCCAGCTCACTCGCGGCGCCTCGGCCCGACTGCCGGCCTGGTCGCCTCGCCTTTCCAACTGACGTCCGACCCGCGCGCGCGGCGCGCAGATCCTCGTTTCAAGGAGCTTCGCATGACCCATCGCACTGCCCTTCTGTCCGTCGCGCTCCTGATCTCCGTCGCTGCCGTCCCAGGCTGCCGTCGGAAGATCGATCCCGCGCCGGCGCCGGCCACGACCACGCCCACCACGAGCGATGACGCCGCCGCACGTCGCCGGGCGGACTCGCTCGCGACGGCGCAGCGCCATGCCGATTCCCTTGCCGCGCTGCAGGCCGCGAGCTCGCGCGACGAGGCGGCCACGCAGCAGACGCAGGCCGAGATGCGGAACACGCTCACGCAGCGCGTCTACTTCGATTTCGATCGCGATCAGCTACGCGACGACGCCATCGCTTCCCTCGATGGCAAGGCTGCGATCCTGCTCGCGAACCCCGGCCTGTCGCTCGTCGTCACCGGACATACCGACGAGCGCGGTACCTCCGAGTACAATCTGGCGCTTGGCCAGCGGCGCGCCGCGCAGGTGAAGCGTTACCTGGCCGGGAAGGGGGTGAGCGATGCGCGCCTGGCGTCGCAGAGCCTGGGTGATTCGCAGCCAGCCGCACGAGGCGGCGACGAGGCGGCCTACCAGCAGAATCGCCGCGCCGAGTTCGAGGTCCGAAACGCTCCCGCGGCGCTCGTGCGCCCGCGCGGCTGATGCGGCTCCGGTCGTTCGCGCCCGCGGGGGCCCTGTTGGTCGGCGGCTGCTTCGCTACCAGGACTGACGTGCTGCAGATCCAGAGTCAGTTGATCGCCATGCAGGCCGCGTCGGCACGGTCGGATACGACGCGGGGCGCGCAGTTCCAGCGCGTGCTCGGGCAGGTGATGGAGTCGAACGATTCGGTGCGCGCCCTGAGTGGCCGGCTGGCGCGGCTGCAGTCCACCGTCGCCACGGACCACTATGAGATGGGACGGCAGCTCCTGCAGATCCAGGAGCTGAGCGGACAGAGTCAGCGCCGACTCCAGGAGCTGCGCGCCTCGCTGGAGGAGCGGAGCCAGGGCGCCGCGGCGCCACTTTCCGGACCGCCGCGGGATTCGACTCGTGGTGGGCCGCCCGGCGGCCCGGGACCGGCGCAGCTCTTCCAGACCTCGCTCGACCAACTTCGTCGCGGGAGCCGGGGCGTGGCGCGCAGTGGCTTCGAGGAGCTGGTGCGGAGCTACCCGGCGTCGGAGGACGCGCCTGAGGCAATGGTCTACATTGCAGAGACGTATGCCGCCGAGCGGAACCAGGTGGCGGCCGACTCGGTATACGGGCTCGTCGTGGAGCGCTATCCCACGTCGCCGAAGGCGGCGACCGCGCTTTACAAGCACGCGCTCTCGATGCGGGCCGCCGGACGGACGACTCTCGCTCGTGCGGCACTCGAGCGAGTGGTGAAGGACTACCCGCGATCGGATGAGGCAGCGCTCGCCCGCGAGCAGCTGCGGACGCTGGGTAGGTAATCATTCTGGAGTGACGATGGGAAGTTCGTCCGAGATGCCATTTCTCGACCATCTCGAGGAGCTCCGCTGGCGAATCATCTGGTCGCTGGCGGCGCTCGTCGTAGGAGTCGGCGCGGCATTCTACCTTGTCTGGAAGTTCAACCTGCTCCTGTGGATGCAGGGGCCGATGCTGCCCTACCTTCATGGGCGGCGGCTGGTGTACACCCATCCCGGCGACGGCTTCTCGATCCTGATGCAGACGTCGATCATGGTGGGCGTCGTCATCGCGCTGCCGGTGATCATCTATCAGGTGTGGCTGTTTCTGTCGCCCGCGCTTCACCGGCACGAGAAGCGCGTTGCGGTGCCGGTGATCCTGGGCATCGTGGGCCTGTTCATCTGCGGGGCGGCGCTGGCGTGGTACTTCGTGCTCCCGATGACGCTGAAGTTCATGTCCGGCATCGGCGACGAGGCGTTCGATCAGATGATCACCGCCTCCGAATACTTCGGTTTCGTGACCGGCATGGTGCTGGCGATGGGCGCCGTGTTCGAGCTGCCCATCGCGATCCTGCTGCTCTCGGCCTTCGGGCTCGTGACACCGAAGTTCCTCGCGAAGTTCAGGCGTCACGCCCTGCTCGGGTCGTACGTGGCCTCGGCGATCATCACGCCGGGCGACCTGTTCGTGACGTCGGTGGCGCTGATGATCCCGTTGTACCTGCTCTATGAGCTCAGCATCGTGCTGTCGTTCCTCGTCTATCGAACGCGCCATCCGAAGGGCGGAGCTGACGAGTCGGCGGCGGGCATGGCATCGACGTGAGGCCGTGGCGCGCGGCCGCGTCCGTGCTCGCGGCCGCGTCGCTGGTCGCGACTGCGGTCGCGTCGCGTGCGGGCGCGCAGCAGCCGGTCCCGCGTCCCGGCAGTCCGCGCGCGCCCGCGCGCGCATCAGGCGATACCCTGCGCGCGCGTGGCGACACGACCTCGCGCCCAGGTGCGGACAGCCTGGCCGGCCGCGATAGCGCCGCGAAGGCGAATTTCGCGGCTCCCGACTCGGTGATGCAGCGGCTGCTGAACACGCCGAACTATACCATCACGCGCTATCAGGGCAGCATCATCGCCTTCGACGCGATCACGCGCGGCATCGAGCTCCTGAAGAACCCGATCGTCCAGCGCGACTCTCAGCTGGTGAAGTCGGATAGCAGCATCTCGTACGACGGCACCGGCAGCGCCGTGCGGGTGAACTCGAGCACGGGCGGGCGCAACGTCTTCGTCGTGCCGGGCCAGGCGCCGATCGTGAGCAGCGGCAAGGGGCAGTACGACATCGCCAATCGCCGCGCCACGCTGGCAAGTGTGCGGACCTCGCTGCCACAGAGCGGCGAGACCCTCCAGATCACCGGCGAGAACTTCGTCGTGGTGGGAAGCCGCGATTCGACGCGCAGCGCCAATGGCGCGACCTACTATCTCAGAGACGGGACGATCACCGCCTGCGACGACTCGATCCCCGACTACTACTTCAAGGCCCACGAGATCAAGCGGACCGGCACCTTCGTCGTCGCGCGGCCGGCGGTGCTGTACGTGGGTGGCGTGCCCGTGCTGTGGCTCCCCTTCCTCTTCCAGGACATTCGCGGCGGGCGGCACAGCGGCATCCTGTCCCCCAACTTCGGCGTCAGCGACATCGTCCGAAATAGCAAATCGTATCGGCGAAATATCGAGGGGCTCGGCTACTACTTCGCCCTCAGCGACTTCATTGATGCGCAGGCGTCGCTCGACTGGCGCAGCTCCGCGGGACAGGCCGACCTGCTCGGCGATGCGGGCTACATGCGCTACAATGGCGAGTTCCGCTACCGCTGGCTGGAGCGCTACGTGAGCGGCAACGTGGCCTTCGCCGAAACCCGACAGGCCAGGCAGCAGAACACGGCGATCAGCTGGGGCCACTCCCAGGATTTCACCCGCAACAGCTCCCTGCGGGTGAACGCAAACTACGTCAGCAACACCACCCTGCAGCGGCAGACGACGGTCAACCCGTACGCCGTGCTGTCGACGATCGCGTCCCAGGCCACCTACAACCAGAAGGTGGGGCCAGCGAGCTTCGTGCTCGGCGCGACCCGCTCGCAGTCGCCGGGTCGCAGCCAGGTCGATCAGACCTTTCCGACCTTCTCCATGAACACCAGCCCGCTCAATCTCGCGAGCTGGTTGAGCTGGACGCCGAACGTCCAGTACACCTCCCGGCAGCGTACCCATCTCGACCAGCTCTCGAGCGCCGGTTTGCTGGCGCGTGCGGGCCTGGATAGCGCAACGAAACTACCGGCGATCCTGCAGGACACGATTCGCGGTAACGCGTACGACACCAATCTCTCCTTCGACACCCCGTTCCAGATTCGCGGCTACAACCTCGGCAACCACTTCACCGTCACGAGCACGCGCAATGACTTCCCGGAGGCCGCCACGGTCGCCGACGTGCGAACTGGCGCCGTGACGCGGCGGATCTACGCCACCACCTACAGCACGCGCGCCGACTGGACTCCGTCGTTCACGCTGCCTCCGGTGGGCCGCAACAACTTCAACCTCACGCCGTCACTGTCGTTCCAGAACACCGACGGCAACGCCTACTGGATCCGAAACGAGCGGACCGGCGGCGAGTGGGTCCATCAGTCCAAGCGCCCGACCTTCGGTCTGTCGGCGTCGCCCACGCTATACGGGTTGTACGGCGGATTCGGGCCATTCACGCGCATCCGCCACTCGATCACGCCGATCATCGGCTACACCTTCGCGCCGCAGGGCCACCTCAGCGACGAGTACCTCGGGGCGATCAATGCATCCCGCGCCAACGCCCAGGGAGATACGACGAAAGGGTATTTGGGGGCCCTGCGAGAGAACTCCGTGAGCCTGCAGTTCTCGACGAATCTGGAGGCCAAGACCCGTTCGACGAACGACTCCAACCCCGAAGCGGGCGACAAGATCAAGCTGCTCTCGCTCAACCTGAGCGGCTTCAATTACAACTTCGAGCGCGCGCGCGTGACGGGCAAGGCGATCCGCGGGCTCACCACCGAACAGTTCAACTACGACGTCCGCTCCGACCTGCTGCCCGGGTTCACCGTCGGCGTGCGGTACTCGTTGTTCGACCCCGGGTCGACCCTGACCGACACGGCGAAGTTCAGCCCGTTTCGCGAAGGGATCAATGCCAGCTTTCAATTCAGCAACACCGCCAACCCGTTCGCCGTCTTCCAGCGGTTGTTCGGCCGCGCGGTGCCGGCGAGCGTACCAGGCACCGATCGGCTCGACGCGTCGGCCGACAACCGCTATGCTCGTCAGGTGGCGTCGCAACCGGTTGCGGGACGATCGGCGCGGAACGCAGGGTTCCTGCCGACGGTATCCCAGGGCTGGCAGGCATCGTTCAACTTCACTTCCACTCGCCAGCGTCCGGTGAACGGAGCGAATGTGATCGACTTCGATCCGACGATCCTCTGCGCCCCCTACAACACGCCCAACCTTCGCCCAGCGTTCGACCAGTGCGTGCTCAATGCCCGCGCCAACGCCTCGGCCGCGCTGCCGGTCACGTCGGGGATCTCGGGCTCGCCGATCTATCGGGTTCCACCGAACACCACGCTGCAGAGCAACGTGAACTTCAACATCACCGAGCACTGGGCGGCGAGCTGGAACACGGCCTACGACTTCGAGCGGCGCAACTTCGCCAGTCAGGTCGTGTCGTTGCAGCGAGATCTCCACGACTGGCGCGCGATCTTCGCCTTCACCCAGTCGCCCAACGGCGCCTTCGCCTTCAACTTCCTGATCTCGCTCAAGGCGGAGCCCGATCTCAAGTTCGACTACCACAAGAGCACCTACCGCAACAACGGGTTCTAGCGTGGCTCCGCGGTCGGTGCCTGGGCACCAACGGTCAACCGTTCAGCAACCGCAGGCGGAGCTGGCGCTGCGGTGAGGGTGGGGAACCGCTTCGGAGATCCATGCGGACAGCTTGCTGCGGACAGGGCGGGGAACTGCTTCGGAAGTCGACGCGGATCTGTCGCGTGGGGGCGAGATCCTAGCGGCTCTCCAGGCCCTCTGCGTCGAGCCGGCACCGCTCCTTGATTGGCAGCGCTCCGCCGTCGGGACGCATCCATGAACAGATATGGGGGTCGCGGGGCGAGATACACTCACCCCGCGACCCCCAAATCTCTTGACAGTCAGCCTTGGGACGATCCGTAACAGTAAAGGAGCGATCTCTGACCACGCAGTGCCGCTTGGCGGGCCATTGGGAGCGCTGGATGCCGTACGCCGATCTGGGTGGAGTACCGAAGCAGTTCAGCGCTCGTGCCGAGCAATAGCCGCGTGGAGTACCGAAGCAGTTCAGCGCTCGTGCCAAGCAATGGCCCGGCGCAGATCGCTCGGAACCAATCCCGCGCTGACTACGAACCGGCTTCGCGGCGATCACTCGAGGCGCGACGAACCACCTTGAATTGTCGCGCGGCGCCACTGACATTGCCCCGATGCCGACGCCTGTAGCACTGGACGGACATTCGCTCACGCTCGACAATGTCGTGGCCGTCGCCGTCGACCGGGCGCCGGTGGAGCTGGTCCCCGCTGCCCGCACGCGCATGTCGCGCGCGAACGACGTCGTGACGACGCTCGTGGAGCGCAACGCGGTCGCCTATGGGGTCACGACTGGCTTCGGCAAGCTCTCGGACGTCGCCATCCCGCGCGGCCGGCTCGCCGAATTGCAGGTGAACCTCGTGCGGAGCCACGCCGCGGGAGTGGGACCACTACTTCCCGAGCGCGAGGTGCGCGCGATGATGCTGCTGCGCGCCAACGTGATCGCCAAGGGCCACTCCGGCGCGCGTCCACTCCTCGTCGACCTGCTCGCCGGCATGTTGAACGCCGGGCTGTACCCTCCCATTCCGGAGCAGGGGAGCGTCGGGGCGAGCGGGGATCTCGCCCCCCTCGCGCACCTCGCGCTCGCGCTGATCGGCGAGGGCCCCCTCCTTCGCGGCGGCGCGCAAGGCGACGCCTCCGCGATGCTGCGCGAGGCGCGACTGGCACCCGTGACGCTGGGACCCAAAGAGGGCCTCACGCTCATCAACGGCACGCAGGCCCACACGGCGATCGCATCGCTCGCTGTGGTTGATGCGCACCGGCTGTGGCAGATCGCGCACCTCGCCGGCGCGATGTCGCTCGAGGCGCTCCTCGGGACTCCCGTCGCCTTCGATCCGCGCATTCAGGACGTGCGCGGGCAACTCGGCCAGGCCGCGAGCGCCGCCCTCCTTCGCGAGCTGTTGCAGGACAGCGAGATCCGCGAGTCCCACCGCGAAGGGGACGGGCGGGTGCAGGACCCGTACGCGCTCCGCTGCATGCCGCAGGTGCACGGCCCCGTGCTCGACGCGATCGACTTCTGCGCCGGTGTCATCGGGCGCGAGCTCAACGCGGCAACCGACAATCCGTTGGTATTCGCCGATACCGCCGAGCTGTTGAGCGGAGGGAACTTCCACGGGCAGGCGGTCGCCATGGCCCTCGACTTTCTCGCCATCGCGTTGACCAACCTCGCAACGATCGCGGAGCGACGCATCGACCGTCTCATTCACCCCGATCTCAATCAGGGCTTGCCCCCCTTCCTGACGAGCGACGCGGGGGTCAACTCCGGCTTCATGATGGCGCAGGTGACCGCCGCTTCGCTGGCGAGCGAATGCAAGGTGCTGTCGCATCCGGCGAGCGTTGACACCATCCCGACCGACGGCAACAAGGAAGACGTCGTGCCGATGGCGATGGGCGCCGCGTGGAAGCTGCGCCGAATCGTCGGCAACGTCCGCCACGTGCTGGCGATCGAGCTGATGTGCGCGGCGCAGGGACTCGACTATCGTGCCCCGCTGCGCGCCGGACGTGGCGCGGCGCGTGGGCACCGCCTCGTTCGCGAGCTCGTCGCGCCGCTCGCGCAGGACCGCGTGCTCTCCCACGACATCGTCGCGCTCGCCGCGGCGATCGATCGCGGACACTTCGGACTCGGTGGCGCCACGTGACCGAGGCTCCGGCGACTGTGGCGGGCCCCCGCGTCGTGCGGGCCGCGCGCGGTCGAGAGATCTCCTGTCGCGGCTGGCAGCAGGAGGCGGCACTGCGAATGCTCATGAACAACCTCGACCCGGACGTCGCCGAGCGGCCGGAGGAGCTGGTCGTCTACGGGGGAACTGGAAGGGCCGCGCGCAGCTGGGAGGCGTTCGATGCGATCGTGGCGTCGCTGCGCGCGCTCGCTGATGACGAGACGCTGCTCGTGCAGAGCGGCAAGCCGGTGGCCGTCTTCCGTACGCATCGCGGCGCGCCCCGGGTCCTGATCGCGAACTCGAACCTCGTCGGGCGCTGGGCCACCTGGGAGCACTTCCGCGACCTCGAGCGGCGGGGTCTCATGATGTACGGCCAGATGACAGCGGGCTCCTGGATCTACATCGGTTCACAGGGCATCGTGCAGGGCACGTTCGAGACGCTCGGCGCGGTCGCGCGGCGCCACTTCGGGGGCTCGCTCGCCGGTCGTCTCGTCGTCACGGCGGGCCTGGGCGGCATGGGCGGCGCCCAGCCGCTGGCCGCCACGATGCAGGGCGCCGTCATGCTCGCCTTCGACGTCGACGAGTCTCGCATCGACAAGCGCATCGAGTCGCGCTACTGCGATGTGAAGGCGGCGTCGCTCGAGGACGGCGTGGCACTCGTCGAGGCGGCTCGGCGCGAGCGACGCGCGCTGTCAGTGGCCGTCGTCATGAACGCTGCGCCGGCGCTCGCCGAGCTCGCGCGGCGTGGCGTCGTGGTCGACGTGCTGACGGATCAGACAAGCGCCCATGACATGCTGCGGGGCTACGTCCCCGCTGGCCTGTCGCTCGCCGAGGCGGACGCACTGCGCGAGCACGACCCCGCGGCCTATCTGCTCGCCAGCACGGCCACGGCATGCGACCATGTGCGTGCGATGCTGGCCCTCCAGCAGAGCGGCGCGGTCACCTTCGACTACGGCAACAATCTCCGCACCGTCGCGTTCGACGCCGGCGTCGCCGCCGCCTTCACGATCCCGGGCTTCATTCCCGAGTACATTCGCCCCCTCTTCTGCGAGGGAAAGGGCCCCTTCCGCTGGGTCGCGCTCTCTGGCGATCCTGCCGACATCGCGCGCACCGATCGGCTGGCGCTGGAGCTATTTCCTCGCGATGAGCACCTTCGCCGTTGGATCACGCTCGCCCGTGAGCGTATCCAGTTTCAGGGGCTGCCCGCCCGTATCTGCTGGCTCGGTCAGGGCGATCGCGCGAAGTTCGGCCTCGCCCTGAACGACCTGGTCGCGCAGGGGGAGATCAGCGCGCCGATCGCGATCGGACGCGATCATCTCGATACCGGCAGCGTGGCCTCCCCCTTCCGCGAGACCGAAGGGATGCTGGACGGCACCGACGCCGTGAGCGACTGGCCGATCCTCAACGCGCTGCTCAACGTGGCGAGTGGCGCCAGCTGGGTCTCCTTCCATCATGGCGGCGGAGTGGGGATCGGCAACTCGCTGCACGCCGGGCAGGTGATCGTCGCCGACGGTACGGACGAGATGCGCGAGCGGTTGGAGCGCGTGCTGACGAACGATCCCGGTATCGGTGTTGCCCGCCACGCCGACGCCGGATACCAGGCGGCACGCGAGACGGCGGCCCGAACGGGCATCGTCATCCCGATGGCGCCGTAGGGTGCTCTCCGCGCGCTTCAAGCCCTGGCACGTCCCACTCTTCCTTGGCAAATACGGTTGGCTCGTCGCGCGCCAGCGACCGGTGCTCGTGCACTTCGAGGTCACGCAGCGCTGCAACGCCCGGTGCGGCTTCTGCGACTTCTGGAAGACGCCGAGCGAGGCGCGCGCCTTCGAGCTCGCGTCGTATGCCGATGCGGCGCGCCATTTCAACCCGATGCTGGTCACCTTTACCGGGGGCGAGCCGCTGTTGCGGCGAGATCTCGAGGACCTCGTCGCGGCGGTCGACCGCGCGGTGCGGCTCAAGTACACGACGCTCATCACCCACGGCGGCATGCTGACCGTGGAGCGCGCGCGTTCGCTATGGGACGCCGGCATCCATCAGTTCAACGTCTCGCTCGACTACCTCGACGCGCGGCACGACGCTGCACGGGGCATCCCCGGATTGTCGGCGCGCATCTTCGCCGCGGTGGACGGGATGCGAGCTGCCGGCATCGACAACGTGCGCTTCAATACGGTGATCAAGGATGACAACCTCGACCAGTTGATGCCCCTCGTCGAGCGCGCCGCGTCGCTCGGCTGCGGCGTGAACTTCAGCGTCTACACGGCTGCCAAGAATGGCAACCGCGCCCACCTGCTCGACGCGCCGCGATTCGCCGAGCTCGAGGCCACCGTGGCCGCATTGCTCGCGTACAAGCGCCGCCGGCGCGGCGTGATCACCAACTCCGATGCCTACCTCGAGCAGATCCCGCGCTACGCACGCGGCGAGCTGACCGAGCCGTGCCGCTCCGGGCAACGGACGATCCACATCGATCCGACGGGGCACGTCAAACGTTGCCCGGATTTTCCGGTGGACTTCCACTGGCGCGACTTCCGGGCGTACGAGCCGATCGACTGCAACGCCTGTTTCTATGCCTGTCGCGGCGAGGCCCAGGCGCCGCTGCGCCTGTCGCGGGTGCGCGACGTGATGGGACGCCCGCACGCCACGGCATGACCGGTGACGCCGTGACGCCGCCACTACTGTTCGTCGCTGCCGGACAGGTCGTCACGTGCGCGGGCCCGGCCCGCGCGCGACGCGGCGGCGAGATGGCGGATGCGGTCGTGCGCACGGGAGTCGCCGTGCTGGTGGTCGGCGACGCGATCGCCCAGGTGGGGAACGAGGAAGCATTGCGCGCCGCGAATCCAAACGCGCACACGATCGATTGCGGTGGTCGCCTGCTCACGCCCGGGTTCGTCGATTCGCACACCCATGCGATCTTCGGCCGCGCGCGCTACGAGGAGCACGAGCTCCGCGCGACGGGAGTGTCGTACATGGAGATCGCGCAGCGCGGCGGCGGCATTCACGCCAGCGTGCGCGACCTGCGGGCGCGCGGCGCGGACGAGCTGTTCACGCTTGCCGAGCTTCGACTCCGCGCGCTCGCCGCGCACGGTGTCACCACGGTCGAGGTGAAGAGCGGCTATGGACTCACGCTCGATGACGAGATCAAGACGCTGCGGGTGGTG
>JBBQYZ010000008.1:0-15937 GCA_038208205.1 Gemmatimonadales bacterium
CCCTTCGCCGGCGATCCCGCCCGTGATCGGTACCGTCCACAGTCGCGCGCTCGGGTTCGACACCGTCGCCACCAGCCGCCTCGGCTGCCCCGCGACGTCGGCGCTGGCCGAGATCGAGGTGTAGTGCTCGACTGCGGTGCTGACGCGATGCGCGACCCGATCCTCGAGGTCCATCGTGTACAGCCAGGGACCGGTGCCGTCGTCCGCGGTCGCCGTGTAGAACAGCGTGCGGTCGTCGAGGAGCACGGGGTACGCCACCCGCGAATCGTGCCGGGTGACGCGCTCGGACGCACCACCGCCGTCCGACGAGATCCGCCAGATGTCCATCTCGTCGGGGGGCAGGCCGTGCGAGAAATAGAGGAAACGACCGTCCGGCGACCAGGCGACGTGGTGGCTGTGCACGCCCGGACCGGCGACGAAGATCCGTCGCGCGTTGGCGCCATCGCCGTCGGCGACGTAGATCGGATCACCAGGACTGGTCTCGTGGTACGCCACCCTGCTGCCGTCGGGAGACCACGCCGCCATCACCGCGGTGCCGAGGAAGGGACGCACCGGTCCGCCCATCGTGGGCACGAGCGACACGCTGGCTGGCGACGTGATATCCGCCACCCGGATCCAGACGTGCGCGGCGTCGGCGGTGAAGCCGATGTTGCGCACGTCCTCGTTGAAGAGCTGCGGCAGACGTCCGCCGGTGAGGTTCACGAGCTGGTCGCTGCCCACCTGGGTGACGAAGGCGTCGAACACGCCGTCGCGATCGGCCAGGAACGACACGAACTGGCCGTTGGCCGAGATGGCGGCGTCCACCTCGGAGCCGGGGAAATCGGTCAGCCGCTCGACGCGCGCGGTCGCCCAGCGGTCGCGCCACGACGTGCGCGAGTCCGACATCCGCTTCCAGGCGAAGGCCGCGATCGCGGCGATCGCGAGCACGCCAACCACCGCTGTCGACCGTCGCAACCATCGCGGTCGTGATCGACGCGCCGGCGCCTGGGCCGGCGGCACCGCCACCGCGCTACTCGTCGCGCTACTCGTCACGCCATTCGTCGCACTACTCG
The DNA here is from genome assembly GCA_038208205.1 of Gemmatimonadales bacterium. Classification (GTDB taxonomy): domain Bacteria; phylum Gemmatimonadota; class Gemmatimonadetes; order Gemmatimonadales; family Gemmatimonadaceae; genus AG11. The sequence goes on from JBBQYZ010000008.1 coordinate 1,053, forward strand.
TCGCGCCGGCGAGCGCCTCGAGACGCTCGACGATCTCACCGGCGCTCTGCCAGCGGTCGGCCGCGCGCTTCTCCAGACACCGCATCACCAGCTCCGCCAGCGGCGCTGGCACGTCAAACCGGCGCGTCGCCAGTGGCGCCGGCACCGCCGTCAGGTGCGCCGCCAGCACGTCCTGCCGTGCCTCGCCTTCGAACGGCGGCCGCCCCGCGAGCAGCTCGTAGGCGAGCACGCCGGCGGAGTAGATGTCGGCGCGATGATCGATCTGCGGGTCGCCGGCGATCTGCTCGGGCGCCATGTACGCCGGCGTGCCGAGCGTCACGCCCGCCTCGGTGGCGCTCGCCCCGGCCGCCGCCGTCGCCGCCTTGGCGACGCCGAAATCGGCGACCAGTGCGCGCCGGCCCGAGAGCAGCACGTTGTCCGGCTTGATGTCGCGGTGGACGACGCCGCGCTCATGCGCGTAGGCCAGCGCATCGCACACGTCGCGCAGGATGGCCACCACCTCGCTCACCGGGAGCGGTCCGTCGCGGGCCAGCCGCTCGCGCAGCGACGATCCCGCCTCGTACGGCATGACGTAGTACAGCGAACCGTCCGCCTCACCCGAATCGTAGAGCGGCACGATGTGCGGATGGTGGAGCTGCGCCACGATCGCGATCTCGCGCAGGAACCGGCCGGCACCGAGTGCCGAGGCGACCGTTGGATGCACCACCTTGACCGCCACGTCGCGCGCGTGCTTGAGGTCGCGGGCGAGATACACCGTCGCCATCCCGCCCCGCCCGATCTCCCTCGTCAGCGCGTAGCGCTCGGCGAGGCTCGCGGGGAAGCGCGCCAGGTCGTCGTCGAACAGCGAGGCGAACCGCTCCGCCGCCGGTTGGCTGAACAGCGCGGGCTCGTGCTCGCACTCCGCGAGCAGGCGCTCGAGCGCCGAGCGGCGTGCCGGGTCGCCAGCACTGAGCTCCGCGACGAGCGCCACCCGCTGCTCGGGTGGCGCGTCGAGCAGGACGTCGACGAGCGAGGCGAGCTCCGACCAGTCGTCGGGAGGGCCGGTGTCGGTCACGCTCGATCGCTCCGGCGCCGGACGGCGCCGCTCAGGAGTCGAGCGCGCGCCGCAGCAGCACGCGCGCCTTCACCCAGTCGCGCCGCACCGTGCGCACCGTGAGGCCCAAGGCGTCGGCGGTCTCCTGCTCGGTGAGGCCACCGAAGAAGCGGCACTCCACCACGCGCGCCAGTCGCGCGTCGAAGGCGGCGAGACGAACCATCGCGTCGTCGAGCTGCAGCAGCACGTCGGGGTCTGCATCGACGCCCATCGTCTCGTCGTCGAGCGTGACGCGCTGGCGCAGGCCGCCGCGCTTGAGCGTGCTGCGCTCCCTCGCGCGGTCCACGAGCACGTGCCGCATGGCCAGCGATGCCAGGGCGAGGAAGTGCGCGTGGTCGTGCCATCCGGCGCGCGACTGGTCGGCGAGCTTGAGGTAGGCCTCGTGCACGAGCGCCGTCGTGGACAGCGTGCCGTGCGCGTCGCGCGCCACGAGGCGGCGATGCGCGATCGCCCGCAGCTGCTGGTACGCAAGCGCGACGACCTGGTCCACCGACTCCGGCCCGGCGCTCACGATGTCCTGTTTCGGCACGACTCCCCGTTAGACCGGATGAGACGGCGCTCCTCCCCCTCAATCGGCGGCTGCAACATACGACGCCACCGACGGGGGAGCCAGCCACGAACGGCGCGCCTCGCTCACGGCCGACCCATCCCCTACCCGCTTCGGGAGTCATCCATGCTGCCGCTCCACGCTCGCCACGCCTGCGCCCTGCTGCTCGTCACCGGTCTCGCCGCCTGCGCCGACGGCCGAGGCTCCACCGGCCCCAATGCGAAGGATCCTTCCACAGCGAAAGATCCCTCCACCTTGACCCCGTCCGCCACGCTCAGCTCCGGTTCGGCTTCGGTTCTGCTCGGCCGCGCCAACTTCGCCGACCCCAACGATCAGAACTTCGACGTCAAGCGCAAGACGGGCGACTGGCACTTCCAGATCAAGGCGAAGCCGGCGTTCGACATCGCGGTGCAGAGCATCACCTTCGCGCCCAACGGCAACAGCGGGTGGCACCAGCATCCCGGCCCGGTGTTCATCCAGGTGACCTCCGGCACGATGACCTTCTACGAGTCCGACGATCCCACCTGCTCGCCCGTCGTGAAGACCAAGGGCGAGGGATTCCTGGACGTGGGCGACCATGCACACTTCGCGCGCAACGAGACCGCGGCGCCGGCGCAGACGCTGGTCACCTACTTTGCGCCGCCGGGGGCGACGCTGCGGATCGATGCGCCGAATCCCGGGAACTGCACGTTCTGACCGGTCGCTGACCGGTCCTTGACCGCTCGCTGCACATCGCTCACCTGGACATCTCTCGCTCGACCGCGCCGGGGCCCAATGGCCCGGCGCGGTCGTCGCATCGGTGATGCTCCCTTTCCCTGGCCGGGCCGCTGGCCGAACTTGCCATCGCCAGCGACTGTCCGCCCCCGTCGCGACCTGGCGTCGTTCCCCACATTCTCCGCCGACTCGGGCCGGCAGCGGCTGTAGCGCGCAGCACTCCTCACTCTCCGACATTGTCGACGCTCCCCACCGATCGCGCCGCGCATCACGGCTGGCTCGTCTCGCTCACGAACCTCGCGCATGATGGAGTCGCCGCCGATCTGGGCTGCGGCAGCGGCGGCGACCTGCGCCTGCTCGCGGCGCGCCACTCCGCCGCGGGTGCCCGGCTCGTGGGCGTGGATCGGTCGGATGCCGCCGAAGCGGGCGTCGCCACCCTCGCAGCGGCCGACCCGCGCATCACCTTTCGGCGGGAGTGCCTCGAGGAAGGCATTCCGTTCGACGATGCCTCGCTCGATCTCGTCTACTCCAACAATCTCGTCGAGTGCCTGCCCGACCCGCACGCCTTCGCGCTGGAGGTCGCGCGCGTGCTCCGTCCCGGCGGGCAGGCGGTGATCGCCCACTGGGACTGGGACTCGCAGCTGTTCGACGGCTCGGACAAGGCCACCGTGCGCCGACTCGTCGCGGCGTACACGGACTGGCAGCAGGCGTGGATGGACCACGCCGACGGGTGGATGGGACGCCGGCTGCGAGGTGTGTTCGACACAACGGACTGCTTCGCCGGATCAGTCCACGCGCGGGTGCTGATCAACACGGCGTACGAGGCACCCTGGTTCGGCCACCAGAACGCCGGCGCGATCGGCAGTCTCGTGAAGCGCGGCCTCGCGTCGGCGGAAGATTACGCGCGGTTCGTGCACGATCAGCGGGAGCTGCAGGCGCAGGGACGATACTTCTACAGCATCACCGGCTACGCGTACGTGGGCTACCGGAGCGCGAGTCACGCGTGCTCGGCGGCGTCAGGGTCCGTCGGCTGAGCGCGCGTGCCGCCCCGCGCGTGCCCTAGTTCTCCAGCTTGTAGACCTCGCGCCGTCCGTGCTCGACGAGGTCGTGGTACCCCTTCATGATCTCGTCGAACTGCCGCCCCAGCTCGGGCGTCATCCCGGCGCCCTGCATCATCTCCTCGAACGCCGCCATGCTCGCCACCTCGTACTCGGTGACGATCGTCCAGTACCGCTCCGCGCAGAAGTCGGTCATGATGCGCATCTTTCCCTGACCGGCTTGCTCGCCGAGCTTCGCCATCGCGAGCGACTTGTCGAGCATCGCGCGGACCTTGCCCGGCTTGCAGTACATGATCTCCCGAACGAGCAGCATGATCGGTCTCCAGTGAAGTGGGTGGCGTGAGTCCTCACACCCATCGACTGGTCGAGGCAGCGAAACTCATCGGTCGGGAGATCGCGCTTGGGAAGAGCGGGAACCGCTCAAGAAATCCGGCGGATCCGACGTACCGGAGGCATCCTTCCCACGGGCCCTCCAGGCCCTCGATGTGGGAATGCACATCCATCCTTTGCTGGCAGTGCTCCGCCGTCGGGACGCATCCATGAAAAGCCCTGGGGGTCGCGGGAGGGAATCCAGCTCACCCTGCAACCTCCAAAATCCTGGAGGGCAGCCCTGCAGTGATCCGTAACAGTAAAGGAGCGATCTCAATGAAGCATTGGTGCCTGGAGGGCGATCACCACGCCGGCCGGCAGGTCCTCACCGGCGCGGAGCTCGGTCGCGGCGCGCGCGAAGCCGTCGGCGGCGGGAATGTGCAGCGGCGCTCGCGAGGTTGACGTCGGCACGCATTCAAGTTTGCCCTTCCGGCCGGCGGGCGCTACTCTCGCCATCCCCTCACGGCTCACGCCATGAATGAAGGCGGATACCGACGGCCACGACATTGGAGGAGCATCGACGATGGGACTGTTCTGGGATCTCTATCAGCAGAGCCAGATCTCCAACCATCAGGAGCGGGCCGGCATGCTGGAGCAGCGGGTGGCGACGCTCGAGAGCGAGCTGCAACGCACACAGACGCTCCTGCGCGACGTGATCGGACGGCTCGAGGAGAGCGTTGGCAAGGACCTCGACCAGGATGGTCGAGTCGGCCGGTGAGCGAACGGCGCCCGCGCCACTCGCCGCTGGTCAGCCCGTTCGCGTGGCGACGGTGGGAACGCTGAGCGTCGCGCGGCGTCGCTCGCGGCCGTTATGGCGCTACTGGCTGCGGCCGCCTCGAGCGACGCACAGGTGATGCGTCCGTGGACGTCAGCCGACCGCACCGCGCTCACCGTCGCCATCTACGCCAGGGCGTTGGCGAACGGGATGCGTACCGCTCACGCGGCGGCGCCGCCGGAGGGGGTGTGCGTGCAGGGGATGCGTCCGCGCACCGATCCGTCGGAGGCGGTGATCAACGCCCACCGGAAGGATGGCGAGATCCTGGTGCGGCCCATGTCGGCATGCGTGACGGAGGGACTGGGCGGCGAGCCGCCCGGCGCCTCGCTAGTGATCGACACTCTCACCGGCAAGCGGGGAATCCGGATCTCGGCCACGGCCCCGACCTTCAATGTCGATGGTACGTTCACCTTCCAGACGCGCTACTACCAGAACGGCCGGTCGGCGGGAGATTGGCGCTGTGCTGGTCGACGTCGCGGCATGCGGCAGTGGGAGATCATCTCGTGTCGGTTGGAGCGGATCTCCTGACCGCGCGTCCGCTGACGAGGAGGCGAATTCGACGCCGATCCATTGCGATTGCGCTCGCCTGCTGCGCCCTCGTGACACCCGGCACGGGCCGAACGCAGGTCGCCCGGCCGGCGGGCGTGACTGAGGGCGAGCACCGGAAGATGGGTGCACCGGAGACAGAGCAGCGTGCGACCTCCGGTGCGCGCGACGTCGACGTCGTGTCACCGCGGGTGGATGACGGCCGATCTCGACCGCAACGGAACACTGCGGGGATCGGTGACGCCGCCGAGATGGCACGCCCGAGCCGGGTGACGCTGATCGCTGTCGGAGTGGTCGTCGCGGGGGTGGTGGCGTCCTGGTTGTTCCTATTCTCCGATCGACACTCGTGACCGATCGATGACTTCGCACCCCCGGTTCGTCTGACCTGGTGTCACCACCACTGACCTCATGACGCCAGCGATCGAGACCTCCTCCCTCGTCAAGCACTTCGGCGCCACTCGCGCCGTCGACGGCATCGACCTCCGCGTCGAGCGCGGCGCCGTCTACGGACTTCTCGGTCCCAACGGCGCCGGCAAGACCACCACCATCCGCGTCCTCGCCACGCTGCTGCGGCCCGACGGTGGGTCGGCCCGCGTCCTCGGTCACGACGTGGCAAAGGAGCCGGACCGGGTGCGCGAGAAGGTGAGCCTCACCGGACAGTTCGCGTCGGTCGACGAGGATCTCAGCGGGCACGAGAACCTCGTGCTCGTCGCTCGCCTCTTCGGCTACGGCTGGAAGGCGGCGAGGTCGCGCGCCGATGAGCTGCTCGCCGCGTTCGATCTCGACGAGGCCGCGGCGAAGCAGGTGCGCACCTACTCCGGCGGCATGCGGCGCAAGCTCGACGTCGCCGCCAGCCTCGTCGTCACCCCGGAGCTGCTCTTCCTCGACGAGCCGACGACGGGCCTTGACCCGCGCAGCCGCACCCAGGTGTGGGACATCGTCAGGTCGATCGCCGCGGCGGGAACGACGGTGCTGCTGACGACGCAGTACCTCGAGGAAGCCGACCGGCTCGCCGACCGCCTCGCCGTCATCGACCATGGACGGCTGATCGCCGAGGGGACGAGCCGGGAGCTCAAGCGCTCGGTGGGAAGCAACACCCTGCACCTGCGGCTCGACGACGCGGCGCGGTTGGCCGACGCCGACCGGATCCTGCGGCAGACGCTGGGCGCGGGAGTGCACAATGGGACCGACGCCCATACCCTCACCGCACGCATCGACGGCAACGGCCGGATCCCCGAGGCGCTCCAGGCGCTCGCGTCGGCCGGCGTCGGCGTCGCGGAGCTGACTGTTGGCCAACCGAGCCTCGACGACGTGTTCTTCGCGTTGACCGGGAAGGCGAGCGAAACCATCACGAGAGGGACGGCGGCATGAGCATGCTCGCGACGGCGGCGCGGCCCAAGGCGGCCAGCGCCTGGGCGGCGACGACCACCCTCGGCTGGCGCGCGATGCTCAAGATCAAGCACGTGCCCTTCCAGCTGTTCGACGTCACGGCGTTCCCGCTGATGATGACGCTGATGTTCACGTACCTGTTCGGCGGTGCGCTGGCGGGCAGCCCGCGCGAGTACGTGCAGTACCTCATTCCCGGTATCGTCGTGCAGACGATCGTGTTCATCACCGTCTACACCGGCGTGGGGCTCAACGGCGACATCGGCAAGGGGCTGTTCGACCGGTTTCGCTCCCTCCCCATCTGGCAGCCCGCGCCGATCTTCGGCGCACTGCTCGGCGACGTCTTCCGCTACTCGCTCGCCGCCACGATGGTGATCACCCTCGGCGTCGTCATGGGCTTCCGTCCAGCCGCCGGGGTCGTGGGCGTCGTGCTCGCCGTCGCGCTGATCATCGTCTTCGCGCTCTCGGTCTCGTGGCTCTGGATCATCGTCGGCATGCTCGTCAAGTCGCCGGAGTCGGTGATGACGTCGAGCTTCCTGCTCCTCTTTCCGCTGACGATGGGGAGCAACATCTTCGTCGACCCGCGCACGATGCCGGGTTGGCTGCAGACGGTCGTCGCGGTGAACCCGGTGTCGCACCTCGCGAACGCGTCGCGCGGCCTGATGCACGGCAACGTCAGATCGTCGGACGTGGTGTGGGTGCTCGTCGCGTCGACGCTGATCACGGCGGTGTTCGCGCCGCTGGCGATGCGGATGTACCATCGGGAGCGGTAGGGATCAGCCACAGCGTCCGTCGACTACCTGTTCCGGACATCGCCGCATCAGGCCACCACTCCCATCACACACGATTCCATGTCGAGACTTCGCGTCGAGAGCTTCGCCCTGTCGATCGACGGTTACGGGGCGGGGCCGAATCAGGATCTCGAGCATCCGCTCGGGGTGAACGGACCCGAGCTGATGGAGTGGTTCTTTCACTCGCGGACGTGGCGGCACATGCACGGCCAGACGGACGGCGAGACCGGCGTGGACGACGGGATCGCGGCGCGCGGCATGGCCGGCTTCGGCGCCTGGATCATCGGCCGCAACATGTTCGGACCGGTTCGCGGTCCCTGGCCGGATGAGAGCTGGCGGGGCTGGTGGGGCGACGAGCCGCCGTATCACGTGCCAGTCTTCGTCCTGACCCATCACGCCAGGCCGACGCTCAGGATGGCGGGCGGAACGGAATTCCAGTTCGTCACCGAGGGCATCCTTGCCGCCCTGGAGCTGGCGAGAGCGGCCGCCGCGGGACGCGACATCCGCCTGGGCGGCGGCGTCTCGACGATACGGCAGTATCTCACGGCCGGCCTGATCGACGAGCTGCATCTGGCGATTCGCCCGGTGCTGCTCGGCACGGGAGAGCACCTGCTGCGCGACATCGACATGCGCGCGCTCGGGTACGAATGCGTCGACCACGTGGCCGGCGAGCGCGCGTCGCACGTATTCCTGCGGAAGCGTTCGGATCTGGTGCGGTAGCTCTGCGCCTTCGCCCGAGGAGCTCACGTCATGGCCACCATCTTGTTCCGCGACGACGCCGACAGCGTCTGGTCGCAGGTGCGGCCTGCGCGTGTATCAGCACGCCGCGTGACGCGACGCGCGCGCTACGGCGCGCGCGCGGCGATCACTGCGGTGGCGCGACCATCGCCGAACCGTTCTCGAGCAGCGACTTGAGGTCGCTGAGGATCCATGTCCATCCCCCGCCCGCTCCGGGCCCCTGCTGATCGCCAGCGACCATCGCGGCGTGCGCCGGCCGGCCGCTGAGGTCGTGGATCACGCTGAGCCGGCTCACACCGCCCCGGCCTTCACTGATCTCGTAGGTGAGTCGCGTGAATCCCTCGGCGGCCATCCTCGGGTCGATCGCCATCCGCCACGTCATCACGAGTCGGCGCGGTGGATCGACCTCGATCATCTCGCCGTCCACGACTACCCCCGACATGCCCATCGCGATCATCTCGTCGTTGACGTGGCCGCGAAAGTTGCCGCCGGGGCGCAGCTCGATCTCGTCGCGCAGCCCGTAGCCGAAGCGCCGCGTCCAATCCGGCTGGGTGATCGCGTCCCAGATCGCCTGCGGCGTGGCCCTGATGAAGACGCGGTAGATCTGGGTGGTGTCGCTCGTGCTGCTCGCGCTGCTCGTGTTACTAGCGCCGGTGGCGGCGTGTGCCGTCGGTGTGGTGCTCGTCATGCGGAGTCCTCCTCCAGTTGTCGCTTGAGGGCGGTGAGCGCCGAGACGCGGCGCTCGGTGAACTTGTCGATCCATCGGTCGTGCACGAGCCGGATGGGCACGGGATTGAGGTAGTGCAGCTTCACCCGGCCCACTTTCCGGGCGACCACGAGGTTCGCCTCCTCGAGCACGCGGAGGTGCTTCATCACGCCGAACCGCGTCATCTCGAGCTCGGACTCCAGCTCGGTGAGCGTGCGTCCGTCGCGCGTGAACAGCCGGTCGAGGAGAAACCGACGCGTGGGGTCGGCCAGCGCCTTGAACACGCGGTCGTCGTCTCTCATGCATTGGAAAAATAGGTGACCATTTGGTCACCTGTCAAGCGTCGGTCGTCGCCGCCACGCCTCGGCGACCCGTTCCACGACCCGTTCCACGACCCGTTCCACGGAACGTTCCACTCGACGGTGAAACGTGCGACGGCTGACGAGCTGCCGTCGTCAGCGAGGCGTATCGCCAACGCCACCAGTCGGTTGTGCTGATCCGCCTCGCGCCGCCCCGCGCTGGGCTCGCCCTTGCCGTCTCTACGCTCCCGTCGTGTCACATCACTCTACAGGCCGGAGCCCGAAGATGAAACGGATCGCACTCGCTGTCACCACGCTACTCGTCGCGCTCACCGCATGCACGGATCGCCCTCAACCGACGTCAGCGGCCTTGAGCGCGAGTCCGAGCCGGAGCGCCGACTCGGACAACCTCCGAAACGGCGCGGTCTACCTCGCGACCGACGCGAGCCCCAATCAGGTCGTCGCCTACTACCGCGCGTCGGACGGAGCGCTCACCGAAGCTGGCCGCTTCAACACCGGAGGCACTGGCAGCAACGCCAACCTGCCCGGACAGGGCTCCGTGGTGCTCAGCGGCGGCGCGAGCGCCGAGGTGGCGGTGGGGGGCAATCAGCTCCTCTTCGTGACGAATGCCGGCAGCAACACGGTCTCGGTGTTTCGCGTCGAGCAGAACGCGCTCGTGCTCGTGAGCGTCAGCGGCACCAACGGCGTGCGGCCCGTGAGCGTCGCCGTGCACCAGGATGTCGTGTACGTACTGAACCAGGCCACCAGCAACCTCACCGGCTTCCTCGTGTCGCCGCAGGGCGAGCTCACGCCGATCCCGGGCTCCACGCGGTCGCTCACCAATCCCGCATCCAATCCGGCGCAGGTCGGCTTCAGCCACGACGGGCGCTATCTCGTCAGCGAGGGCCGCGAGTCGCAGGTGATCGACGTGTTTCTCGTGGACAAGCAATCGGGCCTGTTGAGCGGTCCGCGCCCGAACGTCTTCCCCGCCGGCCTCGAGCCATTCTCCTTCACCTTCGACAAGAAGGGACACCTCTTCATGACCGAGGGGCACATCGCGACGCCGTTTGCCGGCACCACGAGCTCCTACGACATCGAGACGGGCGGGACGCTGGTGCCCATCAGCGCCAACGTGCCGAACACCCAGAGCGTGCCGTGCTGGATCGTGATCACCGACAACCAGAAGGTGATCTACGAGGCCAACGCGGTGAGCAGCACCATCTCGAGCTATTCCGTCAACTCCGATGGAAGCATCGTGCTCAAGGAGGCGATCGCCGGCATGGCGGGCAGCACGGGCGCGGTGGACATCGCGCTCTCCAACGGCAGCGGGTTCCTCTACTCGCTGGCCGGCAACCCGGGTGTCGGTACGCTCGTTGGGTTCAAGGTCAACCCCGACGAGACGTTGACGCCGCTCGGCGTGCAGGCGACCGGACTGCCGCCGTCAGTGTCGGGGCTGGCGTCGCGCTGACCGCAGCGGGATGACGTCGCGGCGCGGCAGATGCCGCGCCGCGCGTCGTTCGGTCGATGCGGCCCCCTGGCGCGACCCGGTGCGCGCCTACTCCGACGAGGCGGTGCGTGGGTGCATGGTCGATGATCTTCTGGTCGTTGCCCGACTTGCAGTACATGATCTCTCGAATGCGCAGCATCTTGGCGTGTCCGGTGACGTGAATGGAGTGACGGCCTTTCACCCGTCGACTGGCTGACGGGGCGAAAATCGTCGGTCGCGGCACGACTCGCTGCGGATCTTCGTTGTGCATCCGCTCCATCTGCTTCGCCACGTCGGGATGCTTCTCCATCACGTGCTTCGTCATGGCGGCTAGCATCTCGTTCCAGGTGGAAGCCGAGAGCCGCTGGTCGCAGGTGCCGCCGAGTGCCCGACAGGTGAGTGTCTTCACGGCCGCCACGTTATCGCTTGATTCGGGGATGGCAAGGCGTCAGCGCCGCGCCACCTTCACCAGCGCCGCCGTATCGTCCCCCGCTCAATCAGGGCGGGGTCAGGGCCGAACCGGCCGGGGGCGGAGTGCCGTCCCGATCGCCGCCAGCCCCTCGCGCGCGCTCCGATGCTGCGGCGCCCATCCGAGCGCGCGCAGCGTCGCGTTCGACATCCGCTGCGAGCGCGCGAGCAGCTCGCCGCTGGCGCCCATCAGCCGCACCGTCCACGCCGGCAGCAGCCGAGGGGGCGCACTGCCGATCGCCGCCGCATAGGCGTCGGCGAGCGCGCGCCGAGTGAGCGGCTCGTCGTCGCCCACGTTGTAGATGCCGGCCGGCGCGGCGAGCGCCGCGAGCACCGCGCTCGCCGCGTCGTCGTGCGACACCGACGACCAGTACGCGTCCGGCGCGCCGGGCATCGGGAACACGCCGCGGCGCACCGAGTCCATCACACTCCGTACGAGCGCCGAATCCGGACCATAGAAGCCGGCGAAGCGCATCACCACACCAGTGCCACCCGTTGCGGAGTAGCGCGCGACCGCCTGTTCGGCATCGAGGGTGGTGCGGTTGTAGGGTGCGGGGCGTACCGGTGCGTCCTCGCTGATCCACTCGGCGCCGCCGTCCTCGTAAACCGGGGCGAACGACTCCTGGATCCAGCGTCCCACCCCCGCGTTGGCGGCGGCCTGGCCGAGCAGCCGGGTGGCGTCGCGGCGGATGCGGTCATTCTCGCGCCAGCTCCACGGCAGCATCATCCTGACTGACGACGACGGGATGTGCGTGGCGAGGTTGATCAGGGTATCGCGCCCGCGCATCGCGGCGTTCACGTCGGCCGCGTTCAGCAGGTCGATGGTGACGGTTCGGGCGCCGGCGCGCGCGAGCGCCGCGAGCCGCTCGGGGTTGCGACCGGCGGCGACGACGTCGTGGCCGGCGGCGATGAGCGCCGGCACCGCTCGCCGTCCCACGACGCCGGTAGCGCCGGTGACCAGGATCCGCATCGGGTGAGTCCTCGGGATCGTCCGACTCGTTTCTGATGACATGCCGTCACCACTGACGCGAATCGGACGCGCCCTGTCAATGCCGCCGGCGACCTGACCTGCGACGACATTCAACCACGGAGGATGCGGAGAACGCGGAGGACTGCAAAGACACGGGGTTCTCTGTCGTTTCTCTGTGCCCTCCGTGTCCTCTGGTTCAGATTCACTGCGCCGGCGCCGTCGACCGTCTGGCGAACGCCACGAGATTGTCGAGCGTGCGAGCGGTGCCCTCGTGCACGCCCATCTTCATGAACTGGTCGAGGTGCTCCTTCGAGCGGCAGACGATCTCCACGACCATGTGCGTCGCGCCCGCCGCATCCTCCAGGATCACCCGCCCCGTCGCGCCCATCGCCTCGAACACGAGCCGCTCGGGCGGTGCGATCTCCCGATAGATGCCGGAGAAGGGCATGTCGGGGTGGCTCCGGTTGACGAAGGCGAACGACCCTCCGGCCCGCAGGTCGATCTCGCAGGTGGCCAACGGCTCGCCTGACGGATCCCACCAGGCAGCGACCTGCTCGGGCTGCGTCCACGCCTCGAAGACCTGAGCGCGGGCGGCATCGACGCGGCGCTCGAACCGGACGGTGAAGGTCTCCTGCTCGATGACGAAGCCGCGTGCACCACTCAATCCAGCGGTATTCATGATCAGCTCTCCTTGTGTTTTTTCTTCGTTGCCAGATGACGGTCCAGATTGCCGAGCCTGCGCTCCCACAGTCGTCGGAACGGTTCGACCCAGTCGGCCACGTCCTTGATCGCGCTCGCGCGCAACCGTCGTGGTCGCCGCTGGGCGTCGCGTACGCCTTCGATGAGCCCCGCGTCTTCCAGCACCTTCAGGTGCTTGGAGATCGTGGGCTGACTGAGCGCGAACGGCTCGCCCAGCTCGAGCACGCTCGCCTCTCCCTTCGCGAGCCGAGCGAGCATCGCGCGCCGTGTCGGGTGGCCCAGCGCCGAGAAGACGGCGCTCAAGGAGTCGGGATGCGCCTGTTGTATAGCCATGATGCTATATAGCCTATTGGCTATGTAGCGTCAAGCCTCGGCGCGGTGGTAGTGTGTGACGAAGCTTTCGCGCCACGAGCTCGACGTCGTGGGTGCCTGATGTTCACGCGAGAGGAGCATGTCGTCGACATCGACCGTGGAGCACCTGGACAGCGTGGCGGTGAGCCGGCTGCTGGCGCACCGGCATCCCTTCTCCTCGTCGATCGCATCGAGATCCACGCGCCTGACGATCATCGTGCGAGGTGTCGCCTGACGTCGCGCGCTTTCCGAGCTGCCTCCCGCGCGCTCGCGGTCGGCCACCGCCGCCTTCTTCTGTTACTGGCACTCGTCGCGGCGTGCGGCCGCAGTCACGCCTCGACGTACCGTCCGGCGATCTATCCCTACCCCGGGTTCTGACGTGTCGGCTGCTACGCGGGGCCGTCGCTCGGGCGCACGGTGCGCGGCGAGAGCATCCTGGTCTCCGGTGCGGTGACGAACGGCGTCCACCGCGTCTGGCGCTGGCCGGTCTGGCTGCGTCCGGAGCGCAACCTCGTCGAGGTTGGCCGCCATCGCCTTGGCCGCCGCCCGACGACCGCGCTCCAGGCGACCATGTCGAACCGGTAGTGGATGCCGGCGTAGAGCCGCGACAGGCTCGCGTCCTCCGCCTTGTTGTTCATCGCGGCGTCGATCGCCGCGCTCTCCGACGACTGACGTCCGGCGGAGCGGGTATTCAACGTGGCCGTGCCATCGTCGTAGCGGATCTCGGCGCAGACGGAGCCCGCGATCGGCTCTCCACCCCGAGTAGGACGGCCGCGAGAGCGCCTCCCCGGTGTCAGGAGCAACGGGGGTTGGGATCGTACTTCCGATGGCTGGATGCATCACGGCAGATTAGGCGGCGTGCCCACGCCGTATCGGGACGGGCTTGGCGCGTCGCGGAGGTGCCCAAGCGGCGCAGTGAGGAGGAGTTGCGCCGGACGTAGCGTGCGTGCACCGCAGATCAGGCGGCGAGCATCGGCTGCTTTTCTTGCGGCACGCTGTATAATCAGGCTGTCGAATTGGCGTTAGGTGCACCATGGAGCTCCTCTGAGCGCATACGGACATGCATGGTTGATGCTCAATGTCATCGCCGTTGCCGGCCGAAGCGGCGCGCAGACGCCCGCGCGCCAAGGAGACCTCCCGGTGTCCATGCGCAGTGTCCTTGGGGCGCAGCTGAATCGCGACGGCCCGGACCGGGTAGTTGCGCTGCTCGGACCAACGAGTGTGCGCGATACGGGAGACGCAGGTGGCGCAACGCGGGTCTGGTGCTACCTCGTTGGCAACCCGTCTCCCGGGTCCGTCGTCGAGTTTGCTGCCAATCGCGAGATGGCGGGAGATCAGTTCGAAGCCGATGAGATTCGCGTTACGCGGCGGAACCCGACGCGCAACGGCGAGCGATGTGCCGCAAGCGAGCATGCCGGTGCGCCCAGTACCCCAGGTGGACTTCGTCTAGGACTCTCCGAGCGGCAAGTCGTACGACTGCTTGGCAAGCCCGTTGTTCGCGGTGGCGACAGTTTGTACTACGCTTGGGAGAGCGCAAAAGCCCTGCCGCGCAGGGATCCCAACTACGCGTACTGGAACAGCCGTCGCAAAGAATGCTTCGGGGGAAAGGCGCCGTATACGAATGTCGGTGGCGAGATCACCGTGCGGCTCGACTCCCTTGGGGTGTATCAGTTCGTGCTCTCTCGCGGCGAGAATGCCATTTGCTAAGGAATCGCGCGCCGGATGCACCTAACGTGGCGTTGCAGTTGACAAGGGTACTTGCACCAGTTCCGTAGACACTTCCACCTAACAGCTACTGGGGTGTCACGATGCCCAGATCCGGGCCACGGACGGTGCGGAAGTACAGTGATGAGTTCAAGCTGACGGCGGTTCGTATGAGTCAGCAGCCG
>JBBQYZ010000009.1:0-15874 GCA_038208205.1 Gemmatimonadales bacterium
GTTGCCGGACGAGTCCCTGTCGCGATCACGATACGACGCGCCGTTCCCTCGGTGTCGCCGACTCGCACGCAGCCGCCACCGAGTAGCGTGGCATGGCCGCTCAGGCGAACGAGTCCCGGGTAGCTCGCCAACACGTCGGCATACTTCGTCTCGCGAAGCTCCTCGACGAGCCTGTCCTTGTGGCCAACCACCGCCGGCCAGTCCACGTCTGGAGTCGTCGCGGCAATGCCGGGAAATCCGCGCCGCGCGGCGTGCAGGTGCGCCGCTGCCTCGATGAGGGCTTTGGAGGGGATGCAGCCGACGTTCACGCAGGTGCCGCCCAGGGTGCCCGCTTCCGTGATGGCGACTTTGGCGCCCATCCCGACACCCTGGAGCGCCGCGGCGACGCCGGCGCCGCCGGTACCGATCACGAGGAGGTCGACGTCGAACGCGTCACCCGACTCCGCACCCGCGCCGGGTGCCGCGACGCGCGAGTGAACAGCCCGGGACGCCGGTGCGTAAGACTCCCTCACCGTAGCCTGATAGCCCGCGCGGGCGACGGCGGCGGTTAGCGCCTGGGTCGGCACCTCGCGAGAGAGGTCGACGTGTGCCGTCCCGGCGCGGTAGTCCACTGTTGCGTCGACGACGCCGTCCACGCGACGGAGCGTCTCGGTGACATGGCGCGAGCAATCCAGGCAGGTCATGCCGGACACGCGGAGATCGACCGCGATGCTGCCCGGGTTGTTCGGGGGGCTCATATACCCTGGAGGGTATCCTGGGTCCGGACGTGGCGCAACCAGGTCGCCCCGTCGCTGCTCTGTAGGCATCCTTTCGGGAACCGTATGCGGGCGGTCCGTGGGGCACCGGCCGCTCTCCGATGCAGGGGCGCGGGGCGAAGGTCAGGTTCGCGCTGCCGAGCCCGCTCAATGCTGCACGAGGTGGCTGTGACCACAAACGAGAGCGCGGCGGGAATGCACACAAGGAGAATCCCGATTGAATTTATCGGGATTGCTGAATAGCGTTCGCGTATTCACTGAATCGCGCCGCCGCGATCCGCATCATTTACCTCGTCGTAATCGGATCTTCCATGCTCGTCCCGTCCTCCCGCCGTCGCCTGATCATCGGTCTCCTTGCCTGTTGCGTCGTCCCTGCGCGCAGCGACGCGCAACAGCCTGAGTCGTCGCCGCGTGACACCGGCGCGCAGACGCTCGAAACGGTGCGCGTCACCGCCCGGTCGGCGCCCAGGACCGTCACCGCTCTCCCCGAGCGCCACGGCGCGCTCCTGCTCACGGGGAAGAAGACGGAGGTGATCTTCGTCGACAGCATGGGCGCCAACGCGGCGCAGAACGTGGCGCGCCAGGTGCTGGGTCGTGTGCCCGGTCTGGTGGTGGCGGAGACGGAGGGTGCCGGCTTCCCGACCAACGGGATCGCCGTGCGTGGCCTCAACCCCACGCAGTCGATCGAGATGAACGTGCGACAGAACGGCGTGGGGATCGCCGCCGATCCGTATGGCTACCCCGAGACGTACTACCTGCCACCACTCGAGTCGGTGGAGCGCGTGGAGATCATCCGCGGCGCCGGCGGGCTGCAGTTCGGTCCCCAGTTCGGTGGTGTGGTCAACTACGTCATGCGACGGGGCGACCCGTCCAGGCCGCTCGCGGTGACGCTTCAGCAGACCGGCGGCAGCGATGGCCTGAACACCACCTTCGGCTCCCTGAGCGGCGGCGCCGGCCGCGTGAAGTGGTTCGGGGCGCTGCAGCGCAAGGCGCAGCGTGGTTGGCGTCCGAACGCCGATCTGCTGCAGACGACGAGCTACGCTGCAGTGAGCGCGACGCTCGCGCCCACGCTGACCGCCACGCTCGACTACTCCGCGCTCCGCAACCGGATCCACATGCCCGGCGGGCTCTCCGACGAGCAGTTCGAGGCCGGCGCTCGGCAGTCGTTCCGTGCGCGCAACTGGCTCACGTCGCCATGGAATGTCACTACCGCCACCCTCCACTGGACTCCGACGCGCAACACACGGGTCGAGAGTGTGACGTCGTACCTCCGGAGCGGACGCTCGCTGGTGTGGCGCAACGAGGACGGCGGGCCCGGCGCACTCGACACCCCCGATCCGGCGACCGGCGAGTTCGTCAACCGCGAGGTCGAGCGCGAGGCGTTCGCCAACGTCACCGAGGAGCTCCGCCTCCGCACCGACTACTCGCTGCTCGGCCTCCCGTCCACCATCGCCACGGGCGTGCGCTGGTTCGACGGGCGGATGCACCGGCAGGGTGGCGGTGAAGGCACCACCGAGTCGGACTTCGATCTCTCGCTCGAACCCGGCGCGCAATTCGAGTACGATATCCAATTCACCACGCACAACCTCGCCGCCTGGTTCGAGAATGCGGTCCGGCTGGGCACGCGACTCTCCATCGCGCCCGGCCTCCGTGTGGAAACCCTCCGCTCGACGGCGGCCGGTTACACCGACACGACTTTCACGCCGCAGGCCAAGTCGCGCACCGTGCCCCTCCTCGGCATCGGTGCCACCTGGATATCGAGCGCGACGACGGCGCTGTACGCGAACGCATCCCAGGCCTACCGGCCGCTCGACTACTCGTTCATCACCCCGGTCGGCAGCGTCTCGCGGATCGACCCCGCGCTGCGCGACTCGCGCGGCACCAGCATCGACCTCGGCTGGCGCGGCACCGCCGCCGACGATCGCGTGCGCTTCGATGTCGGCGTGTTTCACCTCGACTACGGCGATCGAGTCGGACTCCGCACGCGCACCGATCCGTCGGGCACGATCTTCACCGAGCGCACGAACGTCGCGAACAGCGTGCATCAGGGGCTCGAGAGCTACCTCGAGGCGACGCCCGTCGTGGCACCCGAGGGCCTCGGCACGCTCACCATCTTCAACTCGCTCGCGCTCACCGACGCCCACTACACGAGCGGCGACGTGGCGCGCAACCGTGTGGAGTATGCACCGAAGGTCGTGGAACGCGTCGGTGTGACCCTGGCGCGCGGCGCGATCTCGACCACCCTCCTCACGAGCCACACCAGCTCGTCGTTCGGCGACGCCGACAACACGGTCCGGAGCGAGGATGCCGTGGTGGGGCTCATCCCCGCCTACACGGTGCTGGACCTCTCCGCCACCGTCGGCTTCGCCCGAGGATGGAGGCTACAGGCCGGGGTGAATAACCTTGCCGATCGACGCTACTTCACGCGACGCACCGACGAGTATCCGGGCCCCGGCATCCTGCCGTCGCTCGGCCGCAGCGTGTACGTGACACTGCGTGCGGCGCCGTGAGGAAGAGGCCAGATACGCCAGCGCTGTGCCCTAGAACCGGTGCCTCACCGTCACCCGGACCTGGCGCGGCTCCGCCGGGTGGGTGCTCCGCTCATCACAACTTCGCTCAGGGCATTCCGAGGTCACTCCGGCGGTATCGAGAGACTGTCGCACTCCCCGTCACGACGTCACCCGCTCCTCTTGCTGCTTGGCGGCGTGAGCCACCGCGGGGTCGGACCATCTGTCCCCCGCGCACGGTGGAGCCGATGAAGATCCCCGCCGCGATGAGCACGAGGTTCTTCGTCGTCCTCTTTCTGTGTGGGGCGAGGAGCACGATGCACGATGGGCGCCGCGCCGCGCGCGCCCGAGTGGGTGGGTCGTCGCGGGCCGAGCCGTCGCGCATGGTCCACTGTGGCGGCACTTTGGCCCGGGGCCTGCACTCGTTACTCGCGAACCTTCAGCCCCGCGGCGCATGATATTCTGTCACACACGGCCGATGGTGCGCCGCTCCTGGTTGCTCCTCCTCGCGGCGATCGCGCCGGCGACGTACGCGCAGAGTGCTCCGAGACCGATGACGACGCCCGCCGCGATCGCGAGCGAGGCGGTCCGCCCCGCCCGGGGAGACAGCGCGTCGCTGCCGCCCGCCGATCTCGCCATTCGCGCGGCGATGGCCGATTCGGGCAGCTGGCCATCGTACGGCCGGGATTACACCAACCGCCGGTACGCGCCGCTCGCGCAGATCACGCCCTCCAACGTGGGCTCGCTCACCCTCGCATGGAAATACAAGACCGGCGTGCCGCACGCCTTCCAGGCGAGTCCCGTGGTGGTGGACGGCACGATGTACATCTCCACGCCGCTCAATCACGTGATCGCGCTCGATGCGCGGACCGGCGCGAAGAAGTGGGAGCATGTGCAGGCGCTGGGGCGCACGGTGTTCTGCTGCGGGCCGGTGAACCGGGGCGTCGCCGTGTACGGCGGCCGGGTGTTCATGGGCACCCTCGACGCGCGGCTCGTCGCGCTCGACGTGCGCGACGGACGGAAGCTCTGGGACGTGAAGGTGGCGGACGCGGACAGCGCGTTCAGCCTCACGGGCACGCCCGTGGTGGTGGAGGGGCGCGTGCTGGTGGGCACAAGCGGCGCGGAGTACGGACGTCGCTGCTTTGTCAGCGCGTACGATGCCGCCACCGGCCGCGAGCTCTGGCGGTTCTACAACGTGCCCACGCCCGCCGAGGGCGGATGGTGGGGCACGTGGGTGGAGCGCGATGCGTTCGGCACCTCGCTCAACCGCGACATCGCGCGCGAGAAGGCGGACAGCGCGAAGTTCGCCGGCGCGTGGCGCACGGGGGGTGGCTCCACCTGGCAGGCGCCCGCCGTGGATACCGCGCGCCATCTGATGATCTACGCCACCGGCAACCCCGGTCCCGACCTCGACGGCCGGGTACGGCCGGGCGACAACCTCTACACCAATTCGATCGTCGCGCTCGACTACCGCACGGGGGCGCTCAAGTGGTTTTTCCAGACCCTGCCGCACGACCGGTGGGACTACGATGCCGCGTCGCCGGTGGTGCTGCTCGACGTGCGCGACTCCACCGGGCGCACCGTGCCCGCCGTGGCGCAGGCGGGCAAGACAGGATGGGTCTACATCGTGTCCCGTGAGACGGGCGCTCCGATTCGCCGCTCCGTCGCCTTCGTCCCGCAGGAGAACCTGTTCGCCGAGCCGACGCTCCAGGGCACGCGCATGCTACCGGGCGCCAACGGCGGCTCCGAATGGTCGCCGGCGGCGTTCAGCCCGCGGACGAACCTCCTCTACGTGATGGGGATGAACCAGCCGATGGTGTTCCGCCTCCGTCCCGAGCCGCTCGCGCCGCCGGCGTTCTGGCGCGCCGGTACCTGGGTGGAGGTCGGTGAGCCGAGCGAGCACTACAGCCTGTTCAGCGCGATCGACGTGAACACGGGACGCATCGCGTGGCAGACACGGCTCGACAAGCCGAACATCGGCGGGATGGTGGTGACGGCGGGCGACGTGGTGTTCACCGGGTCGGCGGACAAGCACTTTCTCGCCTACGACGCCGGCACGGGGCGCGAGCTCTGGCGCTACGACGCGAACGCCGGCGTGAACGCGCCGCCGGTGAGCTACGCGCTCGACGGCCGGCAGTACGTGGCCGTCGCCGCGGGCGGCAGCTTCCAGATCAACAGCCCGCGGGGAGACGAGCTGCTGGTGTTCGCGCTGCCGCGCACCGCGTCCGCGAGCGCGGCAGCGACCGGCGCCGGCCGCTCGCCGGCAGGCGCGCCATGACGACACCCCTCGTCAGGCTCGCGTTGCTCGCGACGATCGCGTGGGCACCCGCGCTGCGGGCGCAGCACGCGCGCCCGCGCACCGACGCGAGCGCCGGGCGCCACGACCCGACGCGCCTGAGCCGCACCGACGAGGACGGGCAGCCCGACACGCTGCCCGCCCTGCCGGCGGGGATGACCGTGACGATACTGCGCGCGGGCGACCGCGTCTTCCACGCGCGGGGCGGCTGCGTGTCGTGCCATGGCGCCGATGCCACGGGCGTAGCGGGGAAGGGCTCGTCGCTCACCGCGGGATTGAATTACATCCCCAAACCGTACTCATGGAGCGGGCTCGATTCCCTCGAGCGGCGCGGCATCCCGGAGTCGATCACCCGTTCGAACGTGCGATGCCCGCTGCGCGGCGTGCGCGGCGATCTCACCGACTCGGAGGTCAGCCGAGTGGCGGCGTACGTCTGGGCCATCGCGCAGGTGCGCGGCGAGCCCTGGCCGGGCGGCCATCGAACGCACTAGCTGATCGCCCGCCGCGCGGTGCCGTCATGCGCGGACTGGCGCACCGTCACGCCGGGAGCGACCGTTCCACCGATGAGCAGCCGGTACGACGCGATCGTGGTGGGCTCGGGCCCCAACGGCCTGGCGGCGGCGATCGTGCTCGCGCAGGCCGGCCGCTCGGTGCTGGTGGTGGAAGCGCAATCCACCATCGGCGGTGGCGCGCGCACCTCAGCCCTCACCCTTCCCGGCTTCGCGCACGACGTCTGCTCGGCGATTCACCCGCTCGCCGTCGCCACGTCGTTCCTCCCGTCGCTGCCCCTTGCGCAGCACGGGCTCCGCTGGATCCACTCGCCGGTGCTCGTCGCCCATCCGCTCGACGACGGACCGCCAGCGCTCCTCCACCGCTCGATCGACGAGACGGGAGCCACCCTCGGCCCCGACGCCGGCGCGTACGCCGCACTGATGCGACCTCTCGCCGAGCAGTGGGAATCGATCGCGGAGGATGCGATCGCGCCCCTCCACCTGCCGCGTCACCCGTTCGCCCTCGCGCGGTTCGGCCTGACCGCACTGCGATCCGCGAGCGGGATGGTGCAGGCACGGTTCGTCGGAGCGCGGGCCCGCGCGCTGCTGGCCGGGATCTCGGCCCACGCCGCCGTGCCCCTCGACCAGGCAGCCACGGCGTCGTTCAGCCTCGTGCTCGCGGCGGCGGGCCACCACGCGGGCTGGCCGATTCCGATGGGCGGCTCGCAGCGCATCGCCGACGCGCTCGCCTCGCACCTGCGCTCGCTGGGTGGCGAGATCGTGACCGACCGGCCGGTGCGCACGCTCGACGACCTGCCGCCGTCGCGCACCGTGCTGCTCGACGTCACGCCGCGACAGGCGCTCACGATCGCCGGCGAGCGTTTCAGCCCGCGCTACCGCGCGGCGCTGGGCCGGTTCCGCTATGGACCCGGCGTGTGCAAGGTGGATTGGGCGCTCAGCCGCCCGGTACCCTGGCGCGACGCCGATGTTGCCCGCGCGGGCACCGTGCACCTCGGCGGCACGCTCGACGAGATGCGGATCGCCGAGCGTGCGCCGTGGCGCGGCGAGCATGCGGAGCGTCCGTTCGTGCTGCTCGCGCAGCCGAGCCTCTTCGACTCCACCCGCGCACCGGCGGGCGCGCACACGCTCTGGGGCTACTGCCACGTGCCGAGCGGGTCCACCGTAGACATGACTGCGCGCATCGAAGCGCAGATCGAGCGGTTCGCGCCCGGCTTCCGGGACTGCGTGCTCGCGCGCCACGTGGTGCCGGCGTCGGAGTCGCACCATCACAACGCGAACCTGGTCGGGGGCGACATCTCCGGAGGGGCCAACACGCTGCGCCAGCTCTTCTTCCGACCGGTGATACGGCGCGTGCCGTATGCCACCTCGGCGCCCGGTGTCTACCTCTGCTCCGCCTCCACGCCGCCGGGCGGCGCGGTGCACGGCCTCTGCGGACTGTACGCCGCGCGCGCCGCGCTCGCGCGCGGCGCCTGAGCGCGGCTCCTCAGGGCGTCATCCGCTCCTCCTCTCGCTTGGCGGCGTGGGCCGCGGCGGGATGTGCCACCATCTGTCCACCGCGCACCGTGGAGCCGATGAAGATCCCCGCCGCGATGAGCACGAGGTTCTTCATGATGAACTGCCCCTGCAGCGTGGGCACGATGGGAAAGATCTGGAAGGTCTCGGCGGGAAAGATGACGAGCGGCAGCAGGGTGCCGAGCATCTGCACGAACAGCAGGAGCAGGGTGATCCGCAGCGCCCTGCCCGTGAGCAGGCCGATCCCGATCGCGCACTCCCACGCGGCGAGCAGCGGCCGGCTGACCGCCGGCTGCAGCAGGCCGAGCGAGATCGCGCGCATCGTCCGCGTCGCGATCGGCTCCTCGGAGCTCAGGCCGGGAAAGAACTTGAGGAAGCCGAACCAGAGGAAGACCACGCCGAGCGCCACACGTGTGAGCGTCACGGCGTGGTCGGCCATCCACTTGGTGATGCGGCGGTCGGTGGTCTCGAGCGCAGAGGGCATCGGGGACATGACGTGGACCTCGGGATCAGGGCGAGCCGGCGTGCCTCGCGCGACGACGGCAGACGCATGAATGGCGATTGTCAGATCGCCGCGCCATCCTGACGCGCGAAGGGGAGCCGACCTGGCTCCCCTTCGCGTACCTCGTTCCGGATGATGCTACTCGCTGCAGGCGCAGCAGTCCACGCACTTGCCGCAGCACGAGCCCGCGGTCGCGGGGCATCCGCAGTTGCACGAGCAGCAGCTCTTGCCGCAGCAGCAGGACGCCTTGGGTGTGTCGGTCATGAGACTACCTCCGGGAAGAACGGGATTGAATGGGCCGGGCGTCGTCCCGGCGTGACGCGCTGGCGCAGCCGGGACGATCCCGGCGCACGCCGTCGAGGGCAGCGAGGATCACGCAGTCGCCGTGCGGTGCTCCATCGTCGCACGCGCACTCGGCCACGAGGAGGTTGATGGACTGCCGCATGGCGGTGAGGTCGCGCAGCCGCTCGTCGATCTCCGCGACTTTCGCCTCGGCAAGCGCCCGCACCTCCCGCTTGGGGCGGGACGCGTCGCCGCGCAGGTCGATCAGGTCGGCGATCTCGTCCAGGCGGAAGCCGAGCCCCTGCGCCCGCCGGATGAACTGCACGACGCCGACGGCCTCGGGCGAGTAGACGCGATAGCCGCCCGCCGTGCGGCCGAGAGGGAGCACCAGCCCGCGCCGCTCGTAATAGCGGACGGTCTGGATGTTCACACCCCCCTCGGCGGCAACGTCGCCGACTCGGAGCTCAATGGGTAGGGGCGCGGTCATGCGAACATGATAAACCCTATACCGAGGTAGAGGGTCAAGGCCCTCGCGTGCGGCCCGCTCGCGCGGTTCGTCTCACGAAACGCTCGCCGGCCTATTGAAACAGTCCGTTGAAACGCCGGCTCCGGTGATCAGCCTCATCGATGCACCGCGCGACGCGCGCGGCCGGGACGAGGTCCGGAACGCGAGAGTGCCCGCTACCTGGCGGCGACGCGGACCGGCATCATGCGCGACGCCAGCATCGCCTCGCCGGCCGTCCACGTCGCGGCACCCAGCAGGAGGATATCCTTGGCCAGAAATCCACCGGGGTTGGCGGAGAGAAAGGGGAAGCCGTACCCCTCCTGCCACACGCCGGGCGTTGTCAGCAAGAAGCTGAGCGTGATGAGCGACATCACGATCGCGCCGAGACTGCCGATGGCGGAGATGCGTGGCGACACGGCGCGCGCGAGGATCATCAACGCGAGGATGATCTCCACGATCCCGATCGCCCGCGCGGCCTGCGATACGCTGAGGAATGCGTACATCCACGACAGTATTGGGCTATGCGAGATCAGGCCCTTGACCCCTTCGGCTTCGTACGCGGCGAACTTGAGCGCACCGATCCAGAGCAAACTCATCGCCATGCCATAACGGAGAATCCGTCCGCCGATGACCTCGAGCGATCGTCCGCGTCGCTCGGCGGTCGCGGCGGCGGCGGACGGGACGCTCGGGTTGCCTGCTACGATCGTGGCCATAATCGGTCTCCCCGGAAACGGTGGAATTATCGTTGATCGTTCGTCGCTCCTGCCCTCGGAACGTGGCGAAGCTGCGAGAGCTCAGGGCACGAATCGATCTCGAGCGCCTGCGCCGACATGCAAGAAGGTGCGCATTGTCGTGCGGCGGTCTCCCACTCCGGGGTGGCGAACCCCGCTCGCGAGCGTCGGTCGTCGATGGTGCGGGTTCCTTGCGAGGAGCGACCCTCCGCGCGCTCGAGGCCGCGGCCCTGCTGATCCGACGGCCCGGCGCCGCTGAGCGGACGCGCTTCACCTACGCCCTCACCGAATCCGGGACCAAGCTCCTCCACCGCCTGCGCCAGCTCCTGGATGAGCTCTGACCCTCGCGCCACCAGCGGGACCGACACTTCGTTTTGCCGAAGCAGAATTGCCAGGTCGTGCGCACCAGCGTAAGGTAGCCCTCCTGGGGAATGTGGCCGGCCGGAGGTCTGCGAGGGAGTCGGATGCTGCAGCGTCGAGTGATCGCGGTGGAGGGCGTGGTGCAGGGGGTGGGGTTCCGGCCTTACGTCCACCGGTTGGCCGCGAGCAATGACCTGCGCGGGTTCGTGCGCAATGAGGGTGGCCGGGTGGTGATCGACGTGGAGGGGGACGGGGCGCGCGTGGACGAATTCTGTCGCACGCTCACGCTCGCCCCACCGCCGCTCGCGGTGATCGCGCGCGTGCTGGTGGAATCGGCAGCGCCGCGCTCCTACGACGCCTTTTGCATCTCGCCGAGCCCGCGCACCACGGATCGAGCGGCACCGGACGTCGGCACGGCGTCCGTGCCCCCGGACGTCGCCACCTGTGGCGACTGCCTCGCCGAGCTGTTCGACCCGGCAAACCGCCGCTTCCGCCACCCGTTCATCACCTGCACCGCGTGCGGTCCACGGTTCACCATCGTCCGCGACGCTCCGTACGACCGCGAGCGTACCACGATGGCGGAGTTTCCTCTCTGCGCGGACTGCCGGCGGGAGTACGCGGCCCCCGACGATCGACGCTTCCACGCCGAGGCGATCGCCTGTGCGGCGTGCGGCCCGATGCTCCGCCTGCTCACGCCGGCGAACCAGACGTCGGCACCCGCAGGCGATGCGCTCGACGCGGCGATCGCGGCGCTCCGTGCCGGGCAGATCGTCGGCGTCAAGTCGCTTGGCGGCTACCATCTCGCCTGCGACGCGACCGACGAGGGCGCGGTCGCGCGGCTGCGCGCGCGGAAGCGACGGGCGGCCAAACCGTTCGCGGTCATGGTTCGCGACCGCGGTGCGGCCGAGGCGCTGTGCGAGCTGTCGGAGGAGGAATCGGCGGTGCTCGAGTCGTCGGCGCGACCCGTGGTGCTGCTCGCGCGTCGCACCGCCCCACGGTGCCCCGTCGACGTGCGCGTCGCTGCGGCCGTGGCGCCGGCCGGCGCGACGCTGGGCCTCATGCTCCCCGCCACTCCGCTGCATCATCTGCTGCTGGCGGCGCTCGACCGGCCACTCGTGATGACGAGCGGCAATCGGAGCGGGGAACCGGTTGCGATCGACGAGCGGGGTGCGCTCGAGGCCCTCGCGGGCATAGCCGATCTCATTCTCGCGCACGACCGGCCGGTCGCCGCCCGCTGCGACGACAGCGTCGTGCGCGTCGCCGCCGGCTCGCTGCGCGTGATGCGCCGCGCGCGCGGCTACGTGCCCCGAACGATCGTCCTCGCGCGCCCGGCGCCGCTGCCCGTGCTGGCATTCGGCGGGCATCTCAAGAACACAGTCTGCCTCGCCGCTGGCTGCTCCGCGCACTTGTCGGCGCACGTCGGCGACCTGGATGCCGCGGCGTCGCGCGCGGCGCAGCGGGATGCGGTCGCGGCCACGGTGCACCTCGCCGGCATCGCGCCCGCCGTCGTCGCACACGACCTGCATCCGGACTACGGCTCCACCACCGCCGCCCTCATGTATGTGTCGGAACACGACATCGAGCGGCGGGTAGCGGTGCAGCACCACCACGCTCACGTGGCGGCATGCGTCGCGGAGCACGGCGTGCGCGGGCCGGTGATCGGCGTGGCGTTCGACGGCGCGGGACTCGGAACGGACGGGGCCATATGGGGCGGGGAGTTCCTCGTCGCGGACGGCGAGCGCTTCACGCGCGCCGGGCACCTCTCGTACGTCTCCCTGCCCGGCGGAGATGCCGCCGCGGCGCGACCCTGGCGCTCGGCCGCCGCGCATCTCGCGTCTGCCACGGACGGCGTGGACACCGACGCCGCGCGGCCGGATGGCGTGGGGGACGCGGAATGGTCGCTCGTGCGCCAACTCGTTGCGCGCCCGGGTTCCTCGCCGCGCACATCCAGCGTGGGTCGCCTGTTCGACGCCGCGGCTTCGCTGCTCGGCCTCTGTCACATCGCGCGGCACGAGGGCGAGGCGGCCATCGCGCTCGAGTCGGCGGCCGATCCACGCGCGGCGCGCGGCTATCCAGTGACGCTCTCGCCAGGCGACACGTGGACGGCAGACGTCGCCGACATCGTCCGCGGCGTGCTCGCCGACCGGAGGCGCGGGCGCGGCGTCGCCGAGATCGCCGGCGCGTTCCACGTCGCGATGCGCGACCTGGTTGTGCTCGGCTGCGAGCGTATCCGCGAGCAAACCGGGCTGGAGACGGTCGCGCTGTCGGGCGGCGTGTTCATGAATGCGCTATTGCTGGAATCGTCGCGCGCCGCACTCGCAGCGCGCCGTTTCCGCGTGCTGATTCCGCGCGAGGCGCCGTGCAACGACGGCGGACTCTCGCTCGGTCAGGCGTACGTTGCCGCGTGCGCGGCGGAGGTGGACCAATGTGCCTAGGCGTTCCCGGCCGCATCGTCGAGTTCATCGATGCCACGCGCCATCTGGCGAAGGCGGAGATCTCGGGAGTGCGCCGCAACATCAACGTGGGACTGCTCGTCCCCGATGGTCTGGAAGTCGGCGACTGGGTGCTGATCCACGTGGGCTTCGCGCTCAGCAAGATCGACGAGGAGGAAGCACACCGCACCACGAAGTTCCTGGAGCAGCTCGGCTCGGACTACGCCGAGGAGCTGATCATGATCGACGAGAGCCGCATCGAGTGACCACGACGATCCGCGGCGAGATGGAAGAGAAAGTGGCTCACCAGACGGCGGGCGAGCGTGTCGCGGCCAGCAATGCGGCCAGCGAGCGGTTCTTCGGTGACGAGTCGTCGAACATCGCGCGCGCCTGCCAGGCGATGGCGGCGCGATTCCAGCGCGGTGGGCGACTGCTGGTCTGCGGTGAGGGGGCACAGCGGAGCGACGTGGCGCATGTGATCGTGGAGTTCGTGCACCCGGTGGTGGTCGGCAAGCGCGCGCTGCCGGCGCTGGCGCTGTCGACGTCGTCGAATGGGGGCGCCGAGTCGTTGCTCGAAACGATCGGCCGGCCGGAGGACATCGTGCTGTGCCTCGATGCGGGCGCGCCCGGACCGGCGACCTGGGTCGTCCTCGCGGCCGCCCACCGACGCGGGATGCTGACGATCGCTCTCGTCGGCGAGTCGTCGGGCCCTCCGGTCGCCGCGAGCCACCTGTTCACCGTGCCGTCGCACGATCCCTGCATCGTGCAGGAAACCCACGAGCTGCTCTATCACGTGCTCTGGGAGTTGGTGCACGTCTTTCTCGAGCACCGGGCGGTCCGCGCATGACCATGCCAGCCGACATTCCGCGCTGCGACGCGCGATCCGGGAGCTGCCACCTCTGCGGCGACGAGGCGACGGCGGGTCGCGTGGTGGCGATCGACGAGCGCGCCCGCACCGCGACGGTGGCCTTCGACTCGGGTGCCGCCACGGTCGCACTCGACCTCGTGGACGCCCGCGTCGGCGACACGCTGCTGGTCCACCTCGGCTTCGCCATCGAGCGAGTGGAGGTCGCGTGACGGCGCCACGCGACTTCACCCGGGAGCTGTACCCCTTCCTCTTTCCGAGCGCCGAGCTCGGCGTGGCGTCGGATGCCGCGCTGCTCGCCTCCGTGCAGCGCTCCACGCTGGACAAGTGCGCCGAGACGATGGCGCTGCGCAGCGAGCTGCTCGCGGAGTACGAAGCGCAGCTCGCAGCCGCGGCCGAGGCGATGGCATCGCGCTTCGCCGCTGGGCACAAGCTGATCGCCTTCGGGAACGGGGGCAGCGCGACCGACGCCGACGACGCTGCCCTCGACTGCCTCACCCCCCCGATCGTGGGGTGGCGCGCCCTGCCCGCCATCTCGCTGCCCGCCGACAGCGCCACCGTGACCGCGGTGGCCAACGACGTTGGGCTCGAGAGCGTGTTCGTCCGCCAACTCTGCGCGCTCGGCGAGCGCGGCGACATCGCGCTCGGCTTCTCCACCAGCGGGAGCTCCGGCAACGTGGTGGCGGCGATGGCCGAGGCGCGGCGGCGCGGGATGCTCACCGTCGCGTTCGTGGGGTACGACGGCGGCGCGATGGCGCGCGGCGGGAGCGTAAACTTCTGCTTCGTGGCGCGGCGGGAGTTCGTCCCGCGCATTCAGGAGGGCCACGCCACCCTATGGCACGTGCTGCTCGACCTGGTGCAGGGCGCGCTGGCCCCGATTGCCGGAGTGACCGCGTGAGCATGCGCTTCGTGGACGAGTATCGCGAGCCCGGCGGCGTGGCGCGCCTGGCCGCCGAGATCGAGCGCTTGGCGCGCGGCCGGCGAGTGAAGCTGATGGAAGTGTGCGGGGGCCACACCCATGCGATCTACAAGCATGGGCTGCAGGACCTGCTGCCGGAGCACGTGGAGCTGGTGCACGGACCGGGTTGTCCGGTGTGCGTGATCCCGATGGGCCGGATCGACGATGCGATCGCCATCGCCCGGATTCCCGGGGTCCTGTTCGCCACATACGGCGACATGATGCGTGTGCCCAGCTCCAGCGGCAGCCTGCTCGACGCCAAGGCCGACGGCGCCGACGTCCGCTTCATCTACTCGCCGCTCGACGCGCTGACGCTCGCCCGCAACAATCCGGATCGCGAGGTGGTGTTCTTCGCCGTGGGCTTCGAGACCACCGCGCCCTCCACCGCCGCCACGCTGCTGCGCGCGCGCGACGAGGGGCTCCGGAACTTCAGCGTCTTCTGCAACCACGTCACCATCATCCCCGCGATCAAGGCGATCCTCGACTCACCCGGAATGCAGCTCGACGGCTTCATCGGGCCGGGCCACGTGAGCACGATCATCGGGCTCGCGCCGTTCGAGTTCATCCCCCGCGAGTACGGGCTGCCGATCGTGGTCACCGGGTTCGAGCCGGCCGACATCCTCCAGTCGGTGGTGATGATCCTGCGCCAGCTCACCGACGGCCCCGTGCGCGTGGAGAACCAGTATGCCCGCGTCGTGCGCGACGGCGGCAACCGCCGCGCCATGGAGATGCTGGGTGAGACCATGATGCTGCGCCCCTTCTTCGAGTGGCGCGGACTCGGCTTCATCTCGCAGAGCGCGCTCGCGCTGCGTCCCGAGTTCGCCGCCTTCGACGCCGAGGCGCGGTTCGCCGTGCCCAACGTGCGGGTCACCGACCCCAAGGCGTGCCAGTGCGGCGAGGTGCTGAAGGGCGTGATCAAGCCCTGGCAATGCAAGGTGTTCGGTGCCGCGTGTACACCCGAGACGCCGATCGGCTCGTGCATGGTGTCGCCGGAAGGGGCATGTGCGGCGTACTACAACTACGGCCGCTACTCGCTCATGCGGCAGGGCGCCGCGTCGGCAGCGCCGGTAAGCGTATGACCGGTGGGCGGATCGAGACCTCGCTGCCGGCGCAGCTCGGCCGGATGGAGCGGGCGCGCGTGGTCCGCGATGGGGTGCCTCGCCTGCGCGACGAGCACATCACGCTGAGCCATGGCAGCGGCGGCAAGTCGAGCCACGCGCTGATCGAGTCGCTCATCCTGCCCGCCTTCCGCAATCCGTTGCTGGACGGCAGCGCCGACGCGGCGGTGTTCGCCGCGGGGGTGGGCACGGGACGACTCGCGCTCACCACCGACTCGTACGTCGTGAGCCCGCTCTTCTTTCCGGGCGGCGACATCGGCAAGCTCGCGGTGCACGGCACGATCAACGATCTCGCGGTGTCCGGCGCGCGCCCGATCGCGCTCACGGTCGGCCTGATCCTGGAGGAGGGGCTCGACATGGCGGTGCTGCGCCGCGTCGTGGACTCCATGGCGGCCGCCGCCGCGGCGGCAGGGGTGCCGATCGTCACCGGGGACACGAAGGTGGTGCACCGCGGCAAGGCCGATCAGCTGTTCGTGAACACGAGCGGTGTGGGTGTGGTGAGCGAATGCGTCCGACTCGCGGTGGACACGGTCGCGGTG